>CAMAML010000001.1 GCA_945836835.1 uncultured cyanobacterium
GGTTAAAAAATGTTAAAAAAGTGTTATAAATACAAGATTAGTGCTTGCATTCAAATATTTTGCAAGTATTATATAAGAGTGTCCCGTAAAATGGGACAAGCATGCATATGTAGAAAATAGCCGAAAAAGAGGAAATATATGTCTAAAGACGTAATAGAAATAGAAGGAACAATCATAGAATCCATGCCAAACGCGATGTTTCGGGTGAAGCTGGAAAACGACCACGAAATATTGGCACACATATCGGGCAAGATTAGGAAGAATTTTATCAGAATTTTGCCGGGAGACAGGGTCAGGGTCGAGATGACTCCTTACGATTTGTCAAGAGGCAGAATTACTTTTAGGCTCAAATAGCGAAATCTCACGAATACAATTAAATATAAAGGAAAAAACAATGAAAGTAAGATCATCGGTAAAGAAAATTTGCGATAAATGCAAATGTATCAAAAGAAAAGGAAGAATAGCAGTTATCTGCGAAAATCCCAAACACAAACAAAGACAAGGTTAAGCCTTGTTATGAGGGGTGGGACGGTTAGCCGTTTCGCTGCTCGAGTGCTTTAGGCGAGGGCAAGAATTTTGGATTTATGCAAAAAATTTAAAAGACTTACAGACCGCTTGGAGTGAAAATTAAGGAAGTGCCTGACTTGCGGGCGTAAAACGGCAGGTGGTGAGGAAGTATTTATGCCTCATGTCAAAAAAAATCTAACAACAAGTAAAGGAGAAAATTAAACATGGCAAGACTGGTAGGGGTAGACTTACCTCGTAACAAAAGAATGATAGTCGCTTTGACATACATTTACGGTATCGGACCGAAAAGAAGCGAAAACATATTGAAAGCAACGGGAATTTCCCCGGATTTGAGAACCGACGACTTGACGGAAGAAGATATTAAAAACCTTCGTCAAGAATTGGCAAACTACCACATCGAAGGTGACTTGAGACGTGAAGTTTCGATGCACATCAAGCGTTTGCAGGAAATCGGGTCTTACAGAGGCATGCGTCACAAACGCAACTTGCCTTGCAGAGGTCAAAGAACAAAGACCAACGCAAGAACCCGTCGTGGCAAGAAAAACGGTGCTGTTGCAAAGAAAAAGTAAGATTACAATAATATAAATAAAAATAAGCAATAAGAAAAAGGATAATAAAAATGGCAAGACCAACTAAAACTAAGAAAAAGGAAAAGAAAAACGTATTGCAAGGTGTTGTGCATATACAATCAACCTTCAACAATACAATAGTAACTTCTACCGACACGCAAGGTAATGCTATTGCTTGGGCAACCGCAGGTGCAAGCGGGTTTAAGGGTGCAAGAAAAGGTACTCCGTTTGCTGCACAATCGGCAGCCGAAATGGTAGCTAAGAAATCCATCGACCAAGGCATGAAAAAGGTTGAAGTTTACATCAAAGGACCGGGTTCGGGCAGAGAAACCGCAATCAGAGCAATCCAAGCGGCAGGATTGGAAATCACTCTTATCAGAGACGTTACCCCAATCCCTCACAACGGATGTCGTCCTCCAAAGAAACGTAGAGTATAATCTTTGACGTTTCAAGGTTGTGCGTGCCACGAAATAAATTGGGCATGGCAGCCGAAAGTAAACCCCGTTTTCCGTTAAAAGTTTTGGGCGTAAAAGTTCCGAAATAGAAGGCGGGGGGGCGGGAAAAGAACAAGTGATAACGGTGGGGGCTTACGGTGTTAGCCGACTCGTAAACCATAGATGCCCCACAACAATGAAAAGGAGAAATTAAAAATGGCTAGATATACAGGACCTTCAAACAAATTATTCAGAAATAAAAAGGTTAAGGATTTGTCAAACAGAAAATTGACATCATCCATGAGACAAAGTGCTTCGGGTCAACACGGTGCAGTCAGAAAGAAACTTTCCGAATATGCAATCCACTTGGCCGAAAAGCAAAAAATCAGATACACTTACCTCGTAAGTGAAAAACAATTTGAAAGATGCTACAATGAAGCAGCTCGCAGAAAAGGGGTTACGGGTACAATCCTCCTCCAAATTATGGAATCGAGATTGGACAACGTTCTTTTCAGAGCAGGTTTCGGCATCACAAGAAAGCAATCGAGACAAATTGTTAATCACGGACACGTTCTTGTTAACGGCAAGAAAGTTGATATTCCGTCATTTGCTGTTAAAGCGGGTGACGTAATCACTATTAAATCCAACAGCTCTCAATTCTTGAAATCCGTTATGGATATGATTGATATGGCTTGTGCTCCGGCTTGGATGACAATCGACAAAGAAGCTTTGAAAATCACTTTCGACAGAATTCCTGAAAGAGAAGAATTGGATTCCGAAATTAAAGAACAACTCGTAATTGAATATTATTCTAAGTAGTGGTTTAATTTAAGCTTTTTAATCGAAGCAAAGTTAATCCGAGTATCGCGGGTATAATCCCGAATAGTTATTAAAAAAAACTAGGAGATTAAAAGAATGGAATTAAAAATTAAATGCGTTAATACTACAACAAGTTCAGACGGTTCTCAATACGGAAAGTTCGTTATTGAACCTTTGGAAAAAGGGTTTGGTACGACAATCGGGAACTCTTTAAGACGCGTACTTTTGTCAAGTCTTGAAGGAACAGCCGTTACATCCGCAAGAATAGAAGGTATTACTCACGAATACACCGCTATTCCGGGCGTATTGGAAGACGTTATCGACGTAATGTTGAACTTGAAGGGGTTGGTTGTAAAGACCGATTCCAATGAACCTCAACATTTGCGTATAGACGTTGACAAACCGGGTGCTGTACTTGCCGGTGATATTCAATTACCTGCGGGCGTAAAAGTTGTAAACCCTGACTGGTTGATTTGTACGGTATCGGAAGGCGGAAGTTTCCACGCAGACATTATCGTAGAAACCGGTAAAGGTTACGAACCTCATGACGTGCCTCGTGATGCAAGAGGCGTTTCTATTGACGTTTTGCCTATCGACGCAACATTTATGCCTATCAAGAGAGTCAGCTACAACGTAGAAAACACTCGTGTAGGTGATTCTATCGACTTTGACAAATTGACTTTGGAAATTTGGTCAAACGGATCAATCGAAGTTACAACCGCATTGAGCCAAGCATCCAATCTGTTAATCGACCACTTCATGCAAATAGCCGCAATCACGGGGCAGCCTGTTGTTGCACCGGTTGCACCGGTTGAAGAAGTTGTTGAGGAAACGGAAACCGTTCCGACTATGACAATCGAAGAATTGGAGTTGTCGGTCAGAGCCTACAACTGCTTGAAAAGAGCGAGCATCAACTCAATGGCGGAATTGTTGAAGAAATCGGAACACGATTTGTTGAACATTAAGAATTTCGGTAAAAAATCTTCCGACGAAGTAATCGAAAGACTTCACCATTTCGGATTGGACTTAGCTCCAAACCCTGAAATCGAAGAAGAAATCGGTTAAGTATTCGGGAAAATAAAGAAAACACAAAAACAAATAAATATAAGGAAAGACAAAAATGAGACACATGACAAAAAAACATACGCTAAGCAAGGCAAAGGATCAAAGAGATGCCCTGTTGCGTGCATTGGCTACTGAACTTTTTGTACATGGTGAAATCAAAACGACAATGGCAAGAGCAAAAGCTTTGAAACCATATGCCGAAGCGATTATCACACTTGCTAAAAGAGGCGATTTGCACGCAATTCGTCAAGCGGCAAGACACATTTACAACAAAGAAACGGGCAAATTCATCGACCTTAAGACGGGCGAAGTATTTGACGAAGCAGTTGCCGATAAAAAGTTAGCACCGCAAACGGTTTTGAGAAAGTTGTTTGTGGTAATCGGAAAGAACTACACCGACAGAAAAGGCGGATACACAAGAATTTTCAGACTTCCGCCACGTCGCGGTGATGCTTCCGAAATGGCTTTAATCCAGTTGGTATAAGCCGTAATGCGATATGCTTTAAGGGTTCAGTACATCGGAAAGAACTATGCCGGCTCGCAGTTGCAGTTGTGTAACGGAAAACCGATAGAGGGGCGTCCGACAATACAGGGAGAACTCGAAAAAGCACTTTGTACTTTGATAAAAAACAACAATCGTAACTCTTGTGAAGAACCTTGCGGGACTTCGCAAGAAGGTACGGTTGGATATAAAAGACCGATAAAGGCAATCTTTTCCGGAAGAACCGACAGAGGTGTTAATTCAAAAGGGCAGATAATACATTTTGATACTGATGAACGTATTGTTGCTTCAAAGTTCCTGTACCAAATGAATGAAATTTTGCCCGATGATATTTCTGTCGACAGCTTAAGGGGAGTTGATGAAAAGTTTCACGCTCAAAAGTCCGCCAAAAGTCGTCATTACGTTTTCGAGTTTATCCACAGAAGATGTAAGGAGGCGTTTGACGGGGACTTGATGAGGATTAAGTATCCGATAGATATTGATAGAATGCAAAAGTCTTTGGATTATTTAATCGGTGAACATGATTTTTCGAGCTTCAAAAGCTCCGGAACGCTTAACCCGAGCAAAGTTTGCACTATCACGACCGCGACTTGTCGCAAGGTCGGTGATAGGGTTTTCATTGATATTGAAGGGAACAGGTTTCTTTATAATATGGTGAGAACGATAGTCGGCACGCTCCTTGAAATTGAGGGGCATAACTTACCTGCGGAACACATGAAAGAGGTTCTGGAGGCAAGGGATCGGACAAAAGCCGGTCAGACCGTCAGTCCGTACGGATTGACACTTTTAGAAGTAACATATTAAACAAATATAACGGAGTAAAAAGCATGAAAACATATTCAGCAAAACCTCTACAAGTTGAAAGAAAATGGTATTTGATTGATGCCGAAGGCGAAGTATTAGGTCGCTTGGCAACAAGAATTGCCAACATCTTGAGAGGAAAGAATAAACCTGAATACACCCCAAACGTTGACACGGGCGACTTTGTTGTTGTAATCAACGCAGAAAAGGTTGTAGTTTCGGGTAAAAAAGAAACAGACAAAATCTATTTGCACCACACGGGTTATCCGGGCGGTTTGAAGAGTGCGTCTTTCAAGGAATTGATGGAAAAAGACGGCACTTTGGCTTTGACAAAGGCTGTAAAGGGCATGCTCCCTCACAACACTTTGGGTGCTGAACAGTTGACCAAGTTGAAGGTTTACGCAGGTCCGGAACATCCTCACGCAGCTCAAAAACCAATCGTTTTAGAAAAGGAGGCTAAATAATGGCAGATAAAGAAATTATGGCAACAGGCCGTAGAAAGACTTCTATCGCAGTTGTTAAGCTGGTAAAAGGCAAAGGCAGAATTTTCGTAAACGGAAAGACTTTGAGAAACTACATCGGCAACAGACCTGCCGTTGAGATGTTGGTTTACAGACCGCTTGTTTTGACCGACAACCAAGAAAATTATGATGTCAGAGTAAAAGCAATCGGCGGCGGTGTTGTTTCGCAATGCGGTGCAATCAGACACGGTATCTCAAGAGCTTTGGTAAAAGCTAACGAAGAATACAGAAACGTATTAAGAATGGAAGGGTTGTTGACTCGTGACCCTAGGGTTAAAGAACGTAAGAAATACGGTAGAAAACGTGCAAGAAAACGTTTCCAATTCTCAAAACGTTAATCGAAATTGCCTATTGTTTGGCAAAAACAGGAAAGAAAAGCGAACCGTTTTCAGCGGTTCGCTTTTTTTGTAGGAAAAATTACACATTCATCTTGACATGGGATTTTGTTTCAGGTAAGATTTTTGACGTAAGCAATTAAAAGGATAATGATTTTGAAAAACGGTTCGACAAAAATGATGTCTATGGCTATGATGAGCATGCAAATGATGATGTGCATGCTGGCTTTGACGTGTCGAATGTGAGTTTTTTGATTTACATAAGATGTTGTTAAAGTCGGATTTGAAGATTTTCAAGTCCGACTTTTTTATTGAGTACGAGTTTTTAAAAGGAATTATGAAGAAATGACTATAAATTTAGATTTAAACAGACCACAGAACCATACTAATTTTTCTTTTGGGGCAAACCCTAATCCCAAAAGGCTTTCACGTGAATTAACGGAAAATTTAAGTAGAGGGCAAAAGTTTTTGTCCAAAGTTATCGATTTGAAGGAGGGTGATTCGGGGCTTTCACATTCAAGGTTTGCACAAGCTACTTTGACAAACTGGTTTCCGAAAGCGATTTTTTCAAGAAGTATTGCGGACTTGTCCGAGGTAACGTTTTTGGAGGTAATGGAAGGAGCGTTGTTCTTCTATTTGCCATCGATAGTCGGGGAGCATTTGTCGAGGCGAAAGATTTTTAACAAATTTTTGCCAAAAGAACTTCATGACAGCGTTTCCAAACCCGTTGCAGCTATTGTGAAGGAGGGCGGGAAAAACGCACAAAAATTACTTCCCGTAAAGGCTGCTATCGTGTTAAGTTGTGCGGCAATTCCGGCAGCGGAGTACGGGTTAAGTTTTGCAAAAAACCTTTTTACGCTGAAGGTTTTCAAGAAGGCGGATTTTACTTCGGTTGTGAACCTCGACAAGAGCAAAAAGGTTGATGAAAAGACTTCACAGGAAAGAGTTGAGAAGAGTGCTAAATCTCATCTTAAAAAAGTCGGAATTTTTTCAGGGTTAACTTTTGCAAGCAGCTTGCTTTTGGGGACTTTAGGGCAGAAGAGCAAGGGGGTAGCGAAGGCATGCGAATATTTCTTAAACCCCGGTGAGAAGTTATACAAGGGGCTTTCCAAGGTGGGGGTAAATTCGCAAAAGCTCGAAAAATTTTTGAACAAGTACCTTAACCTCGATTTTGCAAGAAAATCCGACGGCGGACTGGCTCTCGGGCATGGTCAGCTTGCGGTGACTGTTTTGGCGGGCGTTAAGGGGTATTTCGACGCGGCACACGACAGGGGAAAACTTGATGTACAGGAAGTTGCGACAAGGGTGCCGATTATTGCTCTTTATACGATTTTTGGAAGTGCTTTGTTTGACGAAGGATTTAAAAACCTGCTTTACAAGAATAAAAAGTACGCCGATATTCTAACCAAAAACGAGAAAACGGGCGAGTTTAGGGTTGCGGGATTGGATGAAATTCCTGAAATTGCCAAACGCAAGGTAAATTCTACGGACAAGCAGGCGATGGAAAAAGAGGTTCAAAAGTTGTTTAAGGGAAAAGCCGTAATTTCACTGGTTCCGTTCCTGTTCAGCCTCGGGGTTGTCGGGGCATTATTATCCCTTGTCAGCAGAATTTGGACACAACACAGATACGACAAGTTGCAGGCACAAAAAGCAGGGAACAATCAACTTAAAACAGGTGCCTAAGCCTTTCACTACAAGCGTTTTAGGGTGGGGTTGCACTAAAAGATTATGTTTGTGCTATAATTTTAAAAGAAAGAATGAGGATTAGCACAAAGCATGAAAGTTAGTGTAAAAGTACCGGCAACCATCGCAAACATCGGACCGGGGTTTGACTGCCTCGGATTGGCAGTCCCGATATATAATACGATTACCATTGAAGAAACCGTACTTCCGGGGACTGGGGTTGAGATAAACGTCTTGGCAAGCGAAGATTTGACGGACGAATTATCACTCGAACATATCCAGATGGACGAAAACAGTATTATTTACAAGGCGGTTGAGCTTTTGTACAATTCAATCGGACAAACTCCGAGCGAATTAAAGATTACCATACACTCGGAAATCCCTATTGCAAAAGGCTTAGGAAGCAGTGCATCGGTAATCGTGGGCGGATTGATTGCTGCAAACGAGCTTTTGGGACACCCTGCGGATGAGGCGGCTCTACTGTCAATCGCAACCGAGGTTGAAGGACATCCTGACAACATTACGCCTGCAATAGTCGGCGGAATTGTGATTTCGTCAAGCGAAGATGACGGGAGCATTATTTACAGAAAATTAAACTGGCCCGAAGATTGGGTTTTAACTGTAGTCATCCCTGATTACGAGCTTGCTACGGAAATCTCAAGATCGGTGTTGCCTAAAGAAGTTCCGATGAAGGATGCGGTCTTTAACCTTCAAAGAATGGCTATGTTTACGACGGCATTGGCAAACAAAGATGCGGAATTGATGAAATTAGCCCTGAAGGATAAACTTCACCAACCGTACAGACAAAAACTCGTGCCGGGGTTTGACAAGATTACGGAAAAACTTAAGCACGAGGACTCGGTTATGGGTTGTGTTTTGAGCGGAGCAGGACCTTCCGTTCTTGTAATTTCTCAAAAGAACGGTGCGGACAAGGTTCGAGAAATCATCAAAGAAACTTGGAAAGATTTGGATATTAACGTTAAAGTTGTAACCCTCCCAATCGAGCAGAACGGTGCAAAAGTCGTCAGTGTAGTGTAAATCGGCGGGCTAAAAAACTTTTGACATAAAAATTAACAACTCTTTGTTTAAAACTTTCCTCATGGTAACATTAAATTATGACACAATATGTTCCTCTACATTTGCATAGTGAATTTTCTTTGCTGGACGGGGCGATTAAGCTCAAACAGCTCTGTCAGTTTGCAAAAGAAAACGACATGCCTGCCGTTGCTGTTACCGACCACGGGGTCATGTACGGGGTTTTGGACTTGTATTTGGAAGCTAATGCCGCAGGAATTAAGCCACTTATCGGGTGCGAATTTTACGTACACGACGGTCCTTTAGACGAGAGAAACGCAGCACACAACCCTCGTTATCACCTTGTGCTTATCGCAAAGAATAACGAAGGTTATATGAACATGGTTAAACTTGCCTCAGACGCGGCATGCAAAGGTTTCTATATGAAACCGAGAATAAATTGGGAGTTGTTGCAGGAACATCACGAAGGAATTATTTGCCTTTCGGCGTGCTTGGGTGGCGAGGTTTTGCAGCACTTACAAAAAGGGGAATACGAAGAGGCAAAAGCCGTTGCAAAACGCTATAAAGATTTGTTCGGGGAAGATTACTATATCGAGCTTCAAGACCACGGGCTTGAAGAACAAAAACGCACAAACCCCGATTTGATTAGGATTGCCAAAGAATTAGACATCAAAATGGTAATCACCAACGACTCTCACTACTTGAGAAAAGAGCATGCCGACTGGCACGATACGTTGCTATGTATGCAAACCCAGTCAATGAAGAGTGAAGAAAATCGGTTCAGATTTCCTAACAACGAGTTTTACGTAAAGACGGTCGACGAATTGAGAGACGCGTTCAAGTGGCTTGACTCCGAAACTTTCGACGAATGCATAAAAAACACGGTCGAAATTGCCGACAAATGTCACATAACGATTGAGTGGAAAGCACCGTTGCCTGATTTTAAAGTTCCTGCGGGACATACGAACGAGTCTTACCTTGCGGAATTGGTAATGCAGGGGCTAAAAAGAAAATACGGCGAAGAAAACATTACGGACGAATTAAAAGAGCGTGTGGACTATGAACTCGGGATTATCGACAAAATGGGGTTTGCAGCGTACTTCCTGATTACGTGGGACTTCATCCACTTTGCAAAAACTCACGACATCCCGGTCGGTCCGGGGCGTGGTTCGGCGGCGGGTTCGGTTGTAGCGTACGCACTCGATATTACGGACTTAGACCCTATCCGCCACCATCTGTTGTTTGAAAGATTTTTGAACCCCGAACGTTTCAGCATGCCCGATATTGATACGGACTTTTGCATCGAAAAACGCGGCGAGGTTATCGACTACGTTGTCGAAAAATACGGTGCGGATAAGGTTTGTCAGATTATCACGTTTTCAACCTTGGCGGCAAAAAACGCGTTTAAGAGTGTTGCAAGAGTTTTCGGAATGGAGTATGCAAAAAGTAACCGTACGGCGTCTTTGATTACCGAAGAAACCATTGAAGCCTCCATGCCGGAAGGGTCTGAGCTTAAAAAATTGTACGACGAGGACGAGGAAATCAAACGCACGATAGACACGGCGGTGTGCGTTCAAGGGATTAAGTGCGGTATCGGCATGCACGCCGCAGGCGTCATTATTTCGTATAAGCCGCTCGATCAGATTGTTCCCGTCCAGCCTTCAAAAGACGGAATTATCATTACCCAGTACCACAGAGAAATCTTGGAAAAGATGAAACTTCTCAAGATGGACTTTTTGGGGTTAAGAAACTTGACGATGATACACAAGACCGTCAACTTAGTCAAAAAATGTCAGGGAATTGAGCTTGATATTAACCACATTCCGCTTGACGACAAACCGACTTACGATATGCTTGTAAAAGGTGAAACGGTCGGGGTTTTCCAGTTGGAATCTCAGGGGATGACGAATTTGGTCAAGAAACTTAAACCCGACGTGTTTGAGGACTTGGGGGCATTGGTTGCGTTGTTTCGTCCGGGACCTCTTGGTTCGGGCATGGTGGACGACTTTGTCGAGAGAAAGCACGGGCGACAAGAGATTACCTATGCTCATCCTCGGCTTGAGCCTATCTTGAAAGACACCTACGGGACAATGGTTTATCAAGAGCAAATTATGCAGATTTTCCAGATTATGGCGGACTATTCGCTCGGTCAGGCGGATCAGGTTCGACGTATGATGGGGCATAAAGATCCTGAGGCGATGGCGGCACAGGAAGGCAAGCTCGTTGAAGGTTCGGCAAAATACGGGATGAAGGCGGAGGACGCAAAAAAACTCTTCACCCAAATCCAAAACTTTGCTGCGTACTGCTTTAACCGAGCCCACTCTTCGGCGTATGCGTTCGTTTCTTATCAGACGGCGTATTTGAAATGCCACTATCCCGTCGAATACTTGTCGGCACTGCTTTCAAGCGTTGCGGGCGATCAGGAAAAAACGCAGGCTTATATCGAAGAGGCACTAAAATATGGGATAAAAGTTTTGCCGCCGGATATAAACAAGTCATTTTTGGAATACGCACCTGACGGGCATAACATACGCTTTGGTTTGGCGTCGATTAAACAGGTCGGCGAAGCCGTTATCGAAGAAATTATAAAGGAACGGGAAGAAAACGGCGAGTATAAGTCGATTTATGATTACATAAAGCGTCTTGACTCAAAATGCTCAAACAAAAAGACTTTGGAAGGGCTGATTAAGGCGGGGGCGTTCTCTTCAATCGAAAAGAGCCGTAAACAGCTTTGGGATAACATTGAATACCTGACAGCAACGGCATCTAAAGAGGCGAAGGCAAAAGAGTCGGGACAGACCAGCTTGTTTGATATGCTTGGAAGCAGTGCCGAAATTGAGGACGCAAAGTTTCATCTTGCAGGTTCTGACGAAGAGTACCCCGAAAGACAGCTCCAAATTTTTGAAAAAGAGTTTTTGGGATTTTACGTTACCAGCCACCCTCTCTCGACAATCAGGAGCAAGTTGCCGTTTTTGATGACGCATAAGATTTCAGAATTACCGAACATTGCAAACGATAAGGTCGTGACAATTTGCGGGCTTGTTACCGCGACAAAACAAATTCCGACCAAAAAAGACCCGACAAAATTTATCAGGTTTGTGACGATAGAAGATTTGACGGGGAAAATCGACGCAATAGCGTTTAACTCAAAGATTGCGGAATACGGCGACTTTTTGCAAAACGAACAACGAATAATCGTGTCGGGTAAAGTCAGCCGTCGAACGGACGACGAACCGCCTTCGGTTCTTATTGATACGGTCAAAACCGTTGATAATTCCAATATTTTCACGATTACGTTAAAGGATGAGTTGAAGTTTGAAGAGTTGGTTCTTTTGAAGGACAAACTTTGCGAACACCACGGCTCCGATCCCGTTATGTTCAAACTCGACGACGACGGAATAGACGCAAAAGTTCTTGCGGCGTCAATGTTTTGGGTTAACTCCTCAAACGATTTGGCAAACGATATACAAAGAATTTTTAAAGACAGAGTTTCTCTGAACATTAAATCCATAGACGAAAACGAGAGTAGGTCGGAAGCCGAAGAGGCGGCATAGCGATTTTAGTTAGCCTTGTTTGGGGCGGAAAACATTGTCCCACCGTTTAATTGCACCTAAGTGCCAAAGGGAGGACAAAATCGTGAGCCACCCGCAATATTTATGAAACTTATTTTTATGGGGTATTTTAACTGATTTTAAGCCCGTAATCCCGCACGCTGAACCTAAAGTCAAGGCGGTATAGCCCGAATATTTTATGTTCAAATATCGAGCTTTACTTTTTTGCGGTCTTTGAGAAGGTTGCACTGTTACATTGCTAATCATACCGAGATTATAACCCGAGAGGGAAATTTTTTCTAATTTTACAAAAATTAACGTTCAAAACATTTTTGCGGGAATGGGGTTTTGATTGTTATTAATTTTTGTTTTTTAGGGTATAATGGTGATATAAGGAGTAGGGAATATGCCGTTTGAGTTTGAACCGCAAAGGATTAAAGATGTTATACTTGTTAGACCGAAGGTTTTCGGGGACAGGCGGGGTTTTTTTATGGAAAGCTACAAAAAGTCAGAGTTTGCGGCTTTCGGGATTGACGTTGAATTTAATCAGGAAAACCATTCAAAGTCATCGGCACACGTTTTAAGGGGGCTGCATTATCAGGCAAAACCTTACGGGCAGGCAAAGCTCGTACGCTGCGGGCGGGGCAGAATTTACGACGTTGCGGTGGATATTCGTCCGAACTCTCCGACTTTTGGGGAATATGTCAAGGTGGAACTGTCCGAAGAAAACAAGCACATGCTCTTCATTCCCGAAGGGTTTGCACACGGGTTTGTCGTGCTGTCGGACGAAGCGGAACTTCTTTATAAAGCAAGCGGGGAATACGCCCCAAAGGCAGATAGAGGAATTTTGTGGTGCGATAAGGACATCAATATCGACTGGGAAATAGATTTTGACCCGATTTTGAGCGAAAAAGACAAAGTTCAACCGAGATTACAGGAAATTAATAAAGAGGAGCTGATATAATGACTACACTTTTAGTAACCGGCGGTGCCGGGTTTATCGGAAGTTGTTTTGTAAGGCACGAGTTAAAAAAACATCCCGATTATAAAATTATCAACCTTGATGCACTCACTTATTGCGGGAATATCGAGAACCTTGACGACGTCAAAGATAATCCGAATTATACCTTTGTTCACGGAAACATTTGCGACAAAAATCTTGTCAGAGAACTCGTCAGAGAAAGTGATTGCGTAGTCAATTTTGCGGCGGAAAGCCATGTGGATAATTCCATAAAACATCCCGGAATTTTTGTCGAAACAAACGTGCAGGGAACGTTAAATCTTTTGCAGGCAAGTAAAGAACTCGGGGTTGAAAGATATTTGCAGGTTTCGACCGACGAGGTTTACGGAACGTTGGATAAAACGGGGTATTTTTATGAAACAACTCCGCTTGCACCAAATTCACCTTATTCCGCAAGCAAAGCAAGTGCCGATATGCTTGTCAGAGCCTACAGAGAAACTTACGGAATGCCGACCCTGAACACCAGATGTTCAAACAATTACGGACCTTACCAGTATCCCGAAAAACTGATACCTTTTTTTATTTCGCAACTTTTAAAAAGCGAAAAAGTACCCGTCTACGGCGACGGATTGAACGTTCGGGATTGGTTGTACGTTTATGACCATTGTGAAGCGATTGACGTCGTTCTTCATAAGGGAAAAGTCGGGGAAGTTTACAATATCGGCGGACACAACGAAAAGACCAATATGGAAATTACGCACCTCATTTTAGAGGCGATGGGCAAGGACGAAAGCTCGATTAAGTATGTCGAAGACAGACCGGGACACGACAGACGGTATGCGATTTCTAACGACAAGATTACGTCGGAATTGGGCTGGAAACCTTCTATCACTTTTGAGGAAGGGATTAAACTCACGATTGACTGGTATTTGAAAAATCAAGATTGGATGAAGTCGATTGAAGAGAAAAAAGTTGCACTTGCTTAAGAAAATTTAGAGGGAAACGGCTTTTGATGAAAAAATTGGTTTTAATTTTAGCGGGAATGTTGTTATTGACTTTGCCGAGTTTTTCCGAAGAACGGGATTTGACCTTTATATATATAAACGGTTCAAACAACAACGACACCAAGATGAAGAACTGGTACATCAAGGGCGTGAACAAGCTACATCCCGTGATGAAAAAGAAGTTTGAAAAAAATCCTTCAATAAAAAAATGGACAAAAGAAAATAAACTCGTGATAGACGACGAGCCGCAAATTTTCTTTTGGGGCTACAACAGCAAGACGGATTTAGATTTTGTCAAAGAAAGGCTGGATATTTCAAAGGCGTTCAGTTCAACTTTGGCGTATGAAATTCGGAGTTTGTTGACACAGTTTATGCACGACGCAATTTGGGTTCAAAAACCGCACAATATGCTTCCGCTTATTGACGAATTGAACGATATGGTAAAAGCCGAAACCTCAAAAGGGAAAAAGGTTATTTTGTTCGGGTATTCGGCGGGTACGTTTGTGAATTACCAATATCTGTTGTATAAAATGCCTTATATAAACCTCGAAAAACTCTTTGAGGCAACGACTTCCAACGAAGAGCTTGTGAAATTCGTAAGAGAAAACCCAAGGAAGAACACCTGCCTTTCGGCACTTTCTTATGAGAAAGGAAATTTGGGGGTAATTTCCGAGACGGGGCATCTGGTTTTAAATCAAGATACGGATGAGTTGAAGAAGAATTATTTGGTATTGGACGAGGCAACGGAGAGGTACTGTTCGCCCGAAGGTGCCGTTAAAGGGGCGGTAAATTTTGCAAGCCCTATTCCGCTTTTTTACTCGGATTTGAGCGACCCGAATTATCAGGTAACTTTTTATAACAAATATTTGCTAAAATACATTTTTGAAAACGGAGTGTATTTTTTGACGGTTAATTTTAGGGAAGATCCTCTGGGATTTCCGAGTGGCAGAAATTTGACAATCCCACAATATGAAGAGGTATTAGACTTTACAATCGAGAAGCCGAACGGGGTAATTTACGATTACTCGAGCGTTTGGTCGAAGCGGTCGGCACTTTTTGCACATACTTCCTACTGGTCTGCGAGAGGAACTTTTTCCAATGCCGTCGTCAAAAGTTTTGTGAACGGGACAAAATTTTTGTATGACGAAAATTATCAGAACAAAGTTTTGAAAAGAAAAAGTAAGAAATCCGAAATTTTGTAACGAGATGTTAAGCAATTTTCGAAAATATTAAATAAATGCCTAAAACAGACCGATAATACGATTAAGTGTAAAAGTGCATAAATTATCTTGAGGTTACGTATGGCTCCGACGGGCAGAGTACAATTTGGAAACGGTTATTCATATGAAGTGGTGAACGGCAAAACCGTTTATTATAAAGGCAATCAAAAAATTAACAAGTCTGTTTTTCTGTCTAATGCGGGGGCGGTCGAAAAGAACGGAAAGATTGTCGTAAATAACTCCAAAAATACTACTTTTATTGCCTCAAACGGCAAAAAATATACGATTATCGGAGTTGTACAGGGATCAAAGCGAGGACATTTGGTCGTTCGGGACGAAAAAGGCAACAAGGCTTATGCGTCTTCGGCAAACCATACTTTGCTGTCGGAAAGTTATGTCAAAAATTGCCTGCATTATGACACATCAAAGGACAATGTAAAAGGGGCTAAAGGTGAAAGTTATGCCGTAATACCTAAAGATCCGAAGTCGAAGAAAAATCCGTTCGGGCGGATTTATGCGGTAAATAAGTTTGGCAAACAGGTTGTATTGGGCAAGAACAAGAATGGGAGATATGTTCCGATAGATGAGGGATACGCTCGTGCGACAGAATATGTTCATGAAATGAAATCCGAAATTTCCAAAGCCAAAAACGCAAAGAATAAAAAACGTCAACAACAACTTGAAAATGAGATGAAATCTCGTTCTTCTTATTCCAATCAAAATGTAACGAGATATAAGAGTAAAGGAGGCAAGGTTTGGTATATCGACAACAAAACGGGTAAGCCCGTTAATCTTGTAACTCAGGAGGCAAAGGCTATTATTGCCGATTTGGATGATGCCGCAAGCGGATATTTGGGATTTATCGGTACGAAAGACGGCAAGCTGAAACGGGCAAACGCCGGAATTCAAGATCCTGAAGTTTTGAAAAAGATTAACGAACATTATTCCAAAGACAGTGATTATAAGAAAAAATCCGATCCGAGGAGCGGAAAGTATAAGAGTTCTTATGAGGCGTTTTTGGCAAGCGAGATTAAAGACCATGAGGTTTACGGATTTAATCTTGATTTGGTCGCAAACGGTGCAATCCAAAGTCGGGAACGTAAGCAAGAAATTTTCTATACAAATTTAACTAAATACGGTGACAAAGCCGAAAACAGAAATGCGACAATGCAGACCATTAGAACTCGTGAAGAATTGAACGATTTGACGGAAGGGGTTACATACACTGACAGACGAGGCAAAAAACAGACCCGACAGGGATTAAGGCAATATAATGCCGCAAACGGTATTAAACCTCAAAATTCCGAAACACCGATTGAAGCGTTGACGAGATCTAAGACCAAAGATAACCCGCAGGAAATTTATCTTGCGGTGCAGAATTTGACGGCAGGTAAACCGGAATTATTTACCGAGGGTGAGTCGGCGAACATTATGGGGCGTGCCGGAGCAAAAATGCTCGCGAGCGGAAATTCCGATAACGTCAAAAAAGCACTTTCTAATCGCGATAAGAAATACTATGCCGCTCTTAACAAATATTCGGGCGGAAAGCTCGAAAAGCATGCGTCAAAACTTGATTTAATGCTTGCCGATTACAAAAAATTCAGTAATACGGAAATTGCTGAAGTTGTCGTTCAAGAACTTAATAATGCTCGTTTAGCTGCTAAAAAAAAATATGCGGAGCGGAGCGAAATGAACAATCCTTATGCCGATGCGGCTACCACCGGATTTTCTTCGATGAGTGCTTCGGATAATTCTTACGAAAAAAATGAACATATATCCAATGCTTATGCATTGATTAAAAATCCCGAAATCTTAGCGCTGGTCGAGAAAAAATGTCCGTGGTTTAAAAGCGTTGCGATAGACAAAACATATCCTAAAAATGCAACCAATGAGGATAAAATCTTTTATAACACAATATTAAACGATCAACACAGAGATTTTTCAAAGTTGAACATGGTTTCCAATTCACCTAAGTTAAAACTGAGTTCGGAAGAAGTTCAAGAGAACAAAGCTTATGTTGAATATTTAAAGCAACTATACAAAAGTATGGAAACCGAACATGACATGACGCTTGCGTCCGAAGGTTGGAAACAAAAACTGGTTTCTTCTTTAAGGTCGGATATGTTTAAGGGAACGACAAAAGAAGATGTTACAAGACGACAACAGGAATATCAGTCAATACTTAAAAAACTTGATGCGGCGGCGGAAGGAAAACTTGTTGACAAAAACGGGAAGCCCGTAAAATTTGAGGATGCCGTTAAACAGTATTCGGGAATGAATTTGGCGGAATTAAATCAGGCATATTCAACGCATCAACTATACGGAGAAATTGTACTGGATTTAAGTGTGGCTGCCGTTACAATGCCGATAGGCGGAGGTATCGGCAGAGGAATTTCTACTGTTGCAAATCTCGGCAAAGGTGCAAAACTTGTGACAACTGCATTGACAACGGGTGCTGTTGCGGGAACGGGACAGCTGATTTTGGATGAAAGTGATATTGCAACGAGTTTGGCGGGTAACACGTTTGAAAGACGTGCCTTGGCAAAAGATAAAGCGATTATGACGGCGGAATTTGGCACGCTTGGCACGGGTGTTGGCGGTGTAACCGGCATGGTGTCGAATAAGGTTGCAACAACGGCATCTACCCTCGGTAAAGCTCGTGCCGGGGTTGCTGCGGTTCAGGTTGCGGGCTTGGCGGCTGACGTCGGGGTCGGAATGGGTATTACCGAGATGAACGGCTCAGATGCGGTCGAATTTTTGCACGATCCGTTGGCTCTCGGGATGATGATTGTCGCTCACGGGCATTCCGCACTTTCATCCACAAAATCAATTCCGCAGTTGAGGGCGCAGGCACTTGCTAAATCTCATCAGCTTGCTTTGGCAAAAGAATATAATACGGGTATGCTGGGATCGGATGATATTGCACATCTCCAAAAGACAAATATGACAATTAATGAGGCTAAAAACTATCTTGCAAACAATGCAAAATTTAATCAAAACGGCAAAAACGGCGTAAGGTTTGAAGAAGGACATAATCAGCTTGTCGTTGTGGACGAAAACGGAACTCATACCTTCAAATTTGGCAAAGACGGTAAGGCGGCAGGATATTCAAAAGCTAAGCCGCAGGATTACAATTTGACGGTTGAACAGAGTTTGGAGCTGCAAAATTATGCAAAAGAGGGTAAAGCCGACCCGATTTTGGCAAACAATGCGGTTGAGAGGGCAAAAATCGTCGAGAACCAAAAAGTTCACCAAAAACTTGACGGCAAAACTTTTGACGATATTTTCGGGAAAATTCGAGGAAAAGCTCATTTTGAAATTCATTCTCTTGACGGCAAAGGGCGTTTGATTAAGATTAAATCTTCAAGAGGTAAATTTGACGTTTACGAGTTTGACTCTGACGGCAAAATTAATAGATTTTCGAGAGGGATTAGCGAGAACGATTTTGCAAAAACGTACGCAGGGTTTAAGGATGCAAAAGTAGCTCACTACCGTCCGACTTCGGGTCGTTTAGGAATGAATAATATTGTTCCCGATGACCCTACGCCCGGAGTTGCAGAAAACATCCGTCCGGAAGCGGTCAGTGACGGTGCAACATGGTATTTTTCAGTGGACATTCCTGAAACATCTCATGTGGTTGCCCCTGATCCAACTCCAACCCCACAAGGGCCTACAATAATAACCCGTAAGGCTACTTGGTTCAGAAAAGGTATCAGTAACCTTAAAGTTACAACAGATGCTGACGGACAAGTGATTAAAAAGACTTATGACTCCAAAAAACTCGGCAGTGTCGAAGAAAACTATCTAGACGGCAGGATTTCGGAACGCATCAGCGAGAAAAAGGGCGTTCGGGTTGTTGAATCTTTTAACTCCAAAGGTAAACGTACATCGGTTTCCTTTGAGGCAAACGGCGTTGTAACCACCAATAAATTCCATAATGGGAAACGAACACAAAGAATTGTAGATAGTCACGGGAAACAGGTAATAGAAGAATATCATGATAACGGTAGACTTGCAAAACAAACCGTATATGAAGGTACTACAGCAAAAATAGAATCCTTCGATAAAAAAGGTAACCTCACAAAGACTGATGTTACCGAAAACGGAAAAAGAGTTACAAACGATTTCTACGATAGTCTTACCATTGAGAGTGATTACTCGACAGACGCTGATATATACACTTATCACCAAAAAGATGACAAGCGTATAAAAGTATCATTTGCCAATGAAGATCAAATAGTCTTAATCCGAGGTGAAAATGATGTTGCGGTCTACAAATATGATCCAAATTCCAAACGGTATCTTAGACCTGTTGATGATACCGGCAGTTATGTGCGAGATGACGGCTCGTTCTGTGAGGCAAAATTCGATTATCAAAAGAAGCAATTTACATTTGAAAATCCTAATAAAAAGATAAAACCGTTTGAAGTGAAACCAACATCTTCAATCAAAAACCCTGACAAAAAAGGGGTAATTACTCGAAGTGCCGATACCCCTTCGGCAGCTCCGACGGTGGAACATTCCGAGGGAACGTCAACAACATCTTCGGGACACAAGGGTCTGAATCGTACCGCAAAATGGCTTCTCGGCGGAACCGTAATCGCAGGAATAGTCGGTCCAAACATTGAAGAAATCGAGAAAATGCTCGGAATTACGACAGATGAAGAAGGAAACATTACGGAAGAACCAATCAATGAGGTCGAAGGCGAAGAAGAAGATGATGAAGGAGAAAGCGTTGTTAATGACGAACCTATCGACGACATTGAGACCTTGACGAGCGACGGCGAAGATGTGACGGATGACAGTGAAAACGCACCGCCTGCTGACGGAGGCGGGACAAGCACACCGGAAGAAACAAACGAAAACGGAGCAGGAGCAGTAACCGAAACGGAAGCTGAAACTGAAGAGGATGCAGGAACGGGCGCAGGTTCGGGCGCAACATCACCATCCGAAAACACCGATACCGACGAAAATTTCTGGGAAGGAATGGATGATGTCGATATAGAACCGTCGACAAATACCCCCGTAACCCAAGTCACGCAAACGGGAAATCAGTCGAGTGTACAGGTTGATGATGACGACGATGACCGAGACGATGATTCGGATAACGACATTGACACCGGAGCAATACAGGCAGACTCCGTTATTGAAGATAATCAGCCTCAGATTAAACCGCCGGAAGATGTTACATTGGTTGATCCGATTGAGGTTGCGGAAACTCCCGTAACGATCGAGGTTGCTCAAACGGTTACCGCAAACGAGGGACAACCTACGCTTGATGCGACGGAACGCCACGAAATAACCTCGCCTGCGATAGTCGAGCTTACGCAGAAAATACAAAATGCCAAAAACAAAGAAGAAATCAAAGAAATTGTTGAAGAAATCTCTAAATATCAAGATTTCAAAGAGAAAAAAATGCTCCTTGGGGCCTGTGAAGATAAGTTAGACGAAATTGACGAAACCGAAGAGGCGGAGGACGTAATTATCAGAGAATTGAACCCGTTTGGGGATATGACTTATTCCGAAGAGGCGGACAAAAAACGACGGGAAAATCCCGACAATCCGTTTTTTGCTTAGAATAAATTAAAAAATCTCTCGACAAAATCGAGGGATTTTTTTATAATTAATTTGAGAGAGAAAACATGTCCGATATTCAAAAAAAAGAGCTTATAAAATACTGTAAATCTTTGGGGCTTGAGGTTCACACGACAACAAAAGCCCGAGGGCATTCGGGGTTCTTTTTAAAAAATCGGATAGATATTTCAAAAAATCTTCCCGAACAAAAGATAGTCCAAACCCTTTTGCACGAATTTGCCCACTATGTTCACTTTAAAATCAATCCGAACCTCCACCGAAACGGCGGAGGGCTTGAAGAATTATTTGGAACAAACGTCGCCAATTTGGAAGAAGAACTGTTTAAGGTGACAAATTTTGTGGACGAAAACTCTTTATGCGTAAGGCTGTACGAGCTTAAAGCAAGGAACAAAGAAAAACTTCTTGAATATGAAAAAATCGTCAAATCGGAATACCCGAAATTTCAACGCTCAAAAAAGTTCAAAGAGTTTGACAAATTTATAAAAAAATCAAGGGCGAAATATCTTCTCAAATACGACCGAGTTCGTTTGGTGACGGGGGTTTTCAGAAAAACTGTTCAAAACATTTCGGTAGTCAATTTGGAGCGGGATTTCCCGGAAATTTCCGAAAGTTTTTGTGCGTATATCCGACTTCGCTCATGCCTCAGACGTCAGGCGAGATTAAGCTCAAAAATCAATCGGCTGCAAAAATATTACAAAAAGCCGACCGAACTTTTTGCCCGACTGGTCGAAGGGCTTTACCTTGACCGTGAGTGGGTTTGTGCAATCGCCCCTAATGCCACGAAAATCTTCTTTGAAAATTTGGACAAAAACTTTTATCCTAATCTTCTGCCCCTGAAGAATTATTTGAGCTGAAATTTTTATATTACAGCTCCAGCTCCAGCCCTTCTTGTGCAAGAATTGCGTTTTTGTCGATTAACGTAAATTTTTCTTTGAGTTGGTTAAGTTTTTCGTCCGAATACGAAGGGTCAAAGTGGAAAAATACGAGTTTTTTCGCTTTTGTTTTTTTCTTGCACTCAAGCGCCATCTCAAACGTCGAATGACCGTAGCCCTGTTTCGGGACAAACGCGTCCATATAATCTTCCGTCGTATACTGTGAGTCGTGGATTAAAAGGTCACAACCTTGTGCAAACCTCTCGAGTTTTCTGTCCCCGCCAAAGTATGTTTCTTTGTCCGAGGCGTAGACAAGGCTCTTCCCTTTGTAGGAAATTTTGAAAATCAAAACGCCTTCCTGCGGGTGAGCGTACGAGCGGTAACAAGTGATTACGACGTCGTCTTTCTCTGTTGTCAAATCTTTTTCCGACTCAATTCGTTTTACAATCGGGCTTTGCCCTTTTTTGAGGATGATTGCGTCGGTTTCGCTAATCTCTCTGATGTTAAGGTTCCCCGCAATCGAACCTAAGTCAACGGGGAAAGACTTCCCGAACAACAAAGTCGCAAGCTCATCGGAGAGGCTTTCGCTGTAGTTTACGTTCCCGTAAACGTCCAAGACGGTTGATGGGATGTGCAAAGGTCTGAAAAAAGTAAACCCCTGGATGTGGTCTTGGTGGATGTGGGATAATAAAACAACCGCTTTAATCGGGGTTCTTTCCTCTTTTGTCATGCCTGAGGTGAGGTAGTTTTTCATAAGCTCGTTGCCGATATTCACAAGCCCCGTTCCCGCGTCAATGATAATCAGATGCCCGCCGACGTTAATCTCCGTACAAGCTGTGTTTCCGCCGTACTCAAGAAAATCCCTTTCAACCACGGGATAACTTCCTCTGACCCCTCTGAATTTTACTCTAAAATCGCTCATCTTTTCAAAATCCTATCTTATTTTTTGTTAATTTCGTACACTCCGTTTTGGTCTTTTTCTTCGCCCGTATAAATTGTCGAAGACAGAACCATTATTTTTGCAAGGTTCCTTATGTTTGAAAGCCTTGTATCTTTTTGTTGAATATCAAACACAACTTTTTTTCGCTCGTTTTTGATGTTAATAATTCTGAACGCATTCGGATAAGACACCAGAGACGGCGAGTTTACGTACAAAACGTTGTCGTGTTGCGTGATTTTGTTTGCGTGATAATGCCCCTGAAAAACCGCAATCGGGTTCTTGTATTTTTCGATTACCGCCCGAACCTCGTCGGCATTGAGGAGCCTATGCCCCGCACTCGGAAACGGCTCAATAATCGGTACGTGCATAAAAATCAAAACAACATCGTTCTTTGAATTTTTGAGTTCTCCGTCAAGCCAAGTGAGCTGTTCTTTTGTAATTTCCCCGTTAGACGTGAGGCGTGAGGTGATAATCGTGTCAAGCCCTATGACTTTATACCCTTTTCTCGGGACAAACGAGTAGTACGGTTTTTCAAAATTAAAGTTTTCGTTGTGGGCTTTTAAGATGTCCATATAGACCTCTTTTGTCAAAAATCCGCCGACACACGGGTCGTGGTTTCCGAAAACAAAATACCACGGGTACTTGATTTTTTCCACGTGCGGAAGTGCTGCATTAAGCTCCTTTTCAAACGGGCGGTCGATTAAGTCTCCCGTAAACATGACAAAATTAAGGTTTGGCGTCTCGTTGATTTGCTCCACAACGTCGTCCAAAATCCTCGGAGACTCTGCCGTCAGCTTAAACGAAGTGTTTACGTTTCGGGTTGAAAAATGGACGTCGGAAACTTGCGCAAAACTCAAATCGCTTGAAGAATAGCTTTGAAGCCCGTAAACCATTGCCCCCGTAAGTACAATCGTTACCATTCCGCTGAAAATTCTTGACAAAATCGACGGTTGTTTGTGTTTTGCTCGCTGTACTTTTTTCTTATTCTTCGTCCGATACGTTCTTTTCGCCATAAATGCCTCTTACTTCATTTCTTGTCTCATTTTGAAGTTTTTCCGAATTTGTTTGTCTTATTATTTCTTTTATCTCATTATACTTCTGATTTAACTCGGGGTCATCATTAGATAGAATGATTGCTTTATCAAGGTTAAGCATGGCGTTGCTGTACTCTTTTTTGCCGAGATAACTCAACCCGAGGTACTTAAACACATCGGAGGTCTTGATGTTTTCCGCCAATTTGCTCAAAACTCCAATCGCCTTGTTATAATTCCCCCGTTTATAAAGGATTTGCCCGTACAAAAGCTGATATACGTCGTCATCGTTCAACGCTATTGCCGTCACGATTTCGGTTTCCGCATCAACGAGCTGAGAGAGTGCATAGTATGCCTTTGCCCTGATTGCATAAGCGACATCCGACTGTTGATTGTAATAAAGAAACCTTTTGATAGGCTCGTTTACAAGTTCATACTGCCCCGACTCCAGATAGCAATTTGCAATAGCAAGGAGCGCCTGCGTAAAAGAAGGCTCGATTTGGTAAGCGGTAAAGTATGCGTCGATCGCCTGCGTGTACTCTTTGTTTTCTCTGTAATAATCCCCTAAATAAGAATAAACCCAAAAGTTTGTCCCTTTTGCCGAAGTCTTGAGAACGTTCCCCTCGTTAAGCCTGTCCCCGTGTCGTTTATACGCCATTGCCTTATCCAAATCGGCGTTATATCCGGTTATAAACGAGGTTTGGTGTCTTGTGCCGAGCTGATAAAGAAGTTCTTTTAACTTAGGATACTCGGGGTTGTTCGGTGCAAGTTTTATTACCTTGTCAAGATAAATTACCGCATCCCGATAATCCCCCAAAATACAGTCGTTGGAAACTATATCCATATAGTCCTCAATCATCTCGTTATCGTTGGCGAGAACGGGAATATTAAAAGCTAAAATAATCAAAACCGATAAAGCAAACTTCTTCATACCCTAATTATACCATAAAAACATTAAGATTTGTAATGTTAAAAATAAAATTTTGGCAATTTTTTCTTTCCGCAAAACTTTATACAGATGTAGGGAAAATTTCTAACAAAAAGGAGAAAATAGAATATGAGTTTTGGCGTAAAACTATTTGGTGCATTGAGCAAAAAAGGGGCTACGGAAATTGTTGAACAGGTTGCAAGTAAGGGAAAGACATTTACCAAATTACCGAACAGGTTTTTCCAAGGATGGACACAGGTCGGGTATGTTGAAAGAACTCCGAGAGCAAATACCGTTGAAGAATTAAGAAGTTCGATTATGGCATATGCTCAAGAAAACCCCGAAATTGCAGAGTTTGCAAAACATCTTAACGAGATGAGCCCACGTCATTTGGGCGTTGCTCAAGATATTATTGATCTTTCGCATGGTACGGTAATGAGTGGCGGTTGGACAAATATTAATTTACGACAACTATGCTCGGACGGCAGTGGCAGAACGATTATGGGCGATTTGCTACACAGACTGCCCGAAATCGGTAAGCGAAATCCCGAGGCGTTGAATACTTTGGAAAAAGTTTTCAACTATTCCGATCACACAAACGCAAAATACTTTTTAACCCAAATGCTCGGCGGAAACAAGGTTGAAGAAATGGCTCATCTTGCACCGCAACTGAAAGCCTTTCAGGAGGTTGTGCCGACTG
>CAMAML010000002.1 GCA_945836835.1 uncultured cyanobacterium
TTTCGCTATTTTGGGACGGTTATTGGAGCTATAAAATTTATCTCGGACAGCAGTGCCTCTACCTGCGGGAGAGGGTAGTGGCAGTTGCCGAGGAACGAGGCTTACAAATGCAGGTGAGAGGGCAAACATGGCGTAGGTCACTGAAAAAGTGTTTCCCTATGTACAAATTTCCTTTAAACCGGTATAATAACAAGATAAAGCGTACTCAAGTAGAGCAAGTATAGAAATGACAGAAGAAAAAGGATATAAGTTAAGGATAATTGGCATTCGTGCGACGCCCTAATAACCGATAAAACTTAGTAAGTTAGTCACTAAATCACTCTTCTCGAGAGGCTCGTTTAACGCAGTCGCGATGTTACACTTAGTCACTAAAAAATAACTTTTTTCACTCTATGCCGATTTTTTATCTTTACATTTAAATCTTTTTGGGCTAAAATTTTGTTGAGAGATAAACAAGAAAGGTGGTAATTATGAAATACGTATGTCCTGTTTGCGGTTGGACAACCGAGGCGGAGACCGCTCCCGAAAAATGTCCTGTTTGCGGCGTAACTAACTTGAAAGTCGTTGACGGTAAAGAAAAAGTTTACGCTACCGAACATCACGTAGGCGACGGAGTTGTTGAAGATAAAGAAGTTATGGACGGCTTGAGAGCTCACTTCACGGGCGAATGCACCGAAGTCGGCATGTACCTTGCAATGTCAAGAGTTGCCGAAAGAGAAGGCTATCCTGAAGTTGCCGAAGCATACAAAAGATACGCTTTTGAAGAGGCTGAACATGCCGCTAAATTTGCAGAACTCCTGGGTGAAGTTGTTACAAATTCTACAAAGAAAAACTTGGAACTCAGAGCTGAAGCTGAATTTGGAGCTTGCGAAGGCAAATTGGCTATCGCAAAACGTGCTAAGGAATTGGGTTACGACGCAATTCACGACACCGTTCACGAAATGGCGAAGGACGAAGCTCGTCACGGTAAAGGTTTCGACGGCCTTTTGGCAAGATACTTTGCATAAGACTTGTTGATATTTGGGTAAATTGGAAAGTGGCTTGCAATTTTATTGCACGCCACTTTTTTAGTTGAAATAGATGTTCACAAAACAGTAAAGTAATTGTCCAAACTGACCGCCCCCTCACCCGACATTCTAAATACGCCATAAAATAAAAATTTGGCGAATTAAGAATGTCTACCCTCTCCCGCTTGGAGAGGGAGCTTTTACAGTAATTTTGGCATCGTAGAATTTGACAATCCTCCGTAACTTAGCCGGTAGTGAAATTTTTACAGATAGAACCACAAAATAATTCTTAAATATTTTGTAGCTAGGACAGCTAAATAAGAGAATACCAAGTCATATAAAATTTTCAGTCCGCTTTGAGCGACTATCCACTGTTTGACAAATTCAAGCCCCGCATGCTTAAACAGAGCAAGCCCGAACATATAGCAAATTCCGAACAAATGGATTGTTAATACCGCCAAAACCACTGCTTTAAGCGTGTTTTTGTATGTGTAATTCTTTTTCAAAATCGTGCCGAGGATAATTCCTGCGGGGATGTAGCCCAAAATGTAGCCGAACCCGTATTCAAAGATATACCGCCAGCCTCCGCCGAGGGCAAACACCGGAACAAAAAGCAGTCCCGCAAGCACGTACAATAAAATACTTACGACTCCGGGTTTTCTACCCAAAAGTCCGACAACAAAAAGGGCTATCGGGATTTGCGGGATGTATTTTATCGAAAACATAAAGTCCGACGGATTGCACGGTTCGCCCGCCCAAAACTTCATCGGGACTATTACGTGTGTAATGTCGAGCTGAAGGAAGGTTGCCACAACAATTAGAAACGAGCAGAAAAATACCAGCATAATGCTTCCGACGCCGATATGCAACCCTTTTTTCTTTTTTGCCTCTTTTTTTTGCATCTTTGACTTCAGCTTTTTGATGCGTTTAAGCTCTTTTTTCTCTTTACGGCTGAGTTTGCGAGCTTTTTTTGCCGAAGGTTCGTGATGAATATTATGTTCTTTTCCGTGGGAAAAATTATTTTCTCCCGAGTATTCGTTGTCGTTATTCATTTATGGTAATAACCTTTTTAAGATTTTCGATATTTTTATTGTACAAGGTTTTAAACTTGTCGTAAAAAATGTTTTCCGTCCACATAATGAGGGCGTCCTCGTTGTTGTCCTGATAGTATTGTTTTCGCGTGCCGAGCGACTTAAACCCGTATTTTTCGTAGAGGCTGACGGCTTTTTCGTTAGAAACCCGAACTTCCAGCGTAATATATTTGATTTCGTTTTTGTAGCAACTTTCTATTGCGTGGTGCAAAAGTGCCTCGCCGATATGCTTTCGCCTGAAATCGGGGTTGACGGATATGTTCGTAATGTGAGCTTCTTCAAGAATTTGCCATGTCCCGATATAGCCGACGACTTGCCCGTCTTGGGTTTCGGCACAAAAGTAGTGAGCAACGTCGTTTGCCGCAAGCTCGTTGTAAAACGCCTCTTTTGACCAGTGGTGCTTGCCGTAAGACGCCTCTTCTATCGCAACAACGGGTTCAATGTCGTTGCGGGTCATCGGGCGAATTGTTATCTCTAAAACTTTTTGGCTCATGCAAAAATTTTAGCATAACGGGAAATCATATGCAAGGAATGAAAAGTTTTGTGAAAAACTTTTTTTACATAACGGGAACGTCAATCGGGTCAACGAGGATTACTTCGAGCTTTTCGCCTTTGTTGACGTAAACTTCTTCCCCTTTTCTCACCATATCGGCAACGCTGTCCCCGACAAAGTAGGCACCGCCGCCAATTCCGCCGCCAATAGCACCGACGGGAACCGTCAAAATCTTGCCGTAACCGTTAGCCCAATCCCAGTCGTCGCCTGTTTCAACACCCCAGTTTGTTGCGGTTTTGGTGATGTCTTTGGTTTTTTGCCAATTTTTCTTAACGGCATCCCCGTAGCCTCTTGTCGTGGTAATTCCGCCGTCGGAGGTCATATCGTTCCTTCCGATAATCGAGAGTGAGAGCGGAAGCTGACGCCCGTTAGGGGTTACGACATGATCAAAGTCCACGTATACGACTGCTCCTTTTGACATCCTTTTTGAAGGGATGATTGTTTTCAGCGTCCCTCTGACAAGCGAGCCTGAGGGAAGGATTACGTCGGAGTTTGCCTTTTGATCGTTTACCAAAATCGCCGAAAACTCGCTTCCTTGTGAGGCGGTCGAGCTTATCGGGGTGAGTGTTTGCAGGGTGAATTTTGTCCCTGCGGGTATTCTTTTGGTCTTTGCGTTTGCGTTAAAAGGTGCCGCCGAAACGGTTTGTACGGTTAAAAATGCCGCAAATATGATTGCTAAAAATTTGTTTTTCATAGACACACGCTTTCTCCTTTTTTTTGAGTTTATTGTAATTGATTTTTGAAAAAAAAGCAAGTATAATCTTTTGTGTAAAATTTCGAGGAAAATATGTACGAAAGTATTAAAACTTACGCGGTATTAACCCTTATATTAACGGCTTTTCTGGGCGTTTTGTTGTTTCTTTACAAAACGGATTTCGTAGAGCGGGCGGAAGGGCTTGTTACGGGCAGGTCGGGGGATTGCATCCCGATAAAGACGAGGGGAAAGAAAAAATTATGCTTGGAGGAGGACGCAGGCTTGAAAACAGATTACTCTGAGGCATTGGAATACTGTAGGAGGCGGGGAAAACGACTTCCGACAAGGGAAGATGCTTGGTATATATGGATTTCTTCCGAAAATTGCAGACGGGCGTTTGCCTCGGGGGCGGACGTTTGGCAAAACAAGGTTCAGTTTTTGACGTCGGGGGTGAGGGTCCCTTCGGTTGCGACGGATAATTATTGTCGAATAAATTCCGTTATAAAATTTCCGATGTCGGCTCAGTATAAGCAGAGCAGTTTTTGGCTCGGGGACGGCAAGAACGAGAAAGAACATTACGCAATAAACTACTTTTCGGCAACGATAAGGTCATTTTCTGACAAGGAGGAGGGGCTTGGCGTGAGGTGCGTTTCGGAGCCGTAAAATTTACCCTCTCCCTACGGGAGAGGGTTGTGGCAGTTGCCATTTGAGGGCTTACTGCCACGGGTGAGGGGGCGGATACTGTTGTATCGGATGGAAAGTGTCGTCCATGACCTCTAAAGTTACAATAAAAAATCATGATTTATAATATTTATATCAAGATTTAAAATTCATTAATAAAAATCAACAGCAATGGAGGTATAAATTATGGGAATAGCGACGAGAGGTTTTACATTGGCGGAGGTTCTCATTACCCTTGGCGTAATCGGGGTAGTTGCGGCGGTAACGATGCCGACTTTAATCACGAAGTGTCCAAATTACAAATACAACTTAGTAGTTGCAAAAGGCTATATTAGTCAATATTTTGAATAGCTTACCTAATATACATACAGTCACCGTAGCTGAAAAATCTGTACTTCTCTTTCACCGCCTCGGCATATGCCTCAAAAATGAAATCTTTCCCCGCAAATGCACTCACAAGCATCAGCAACGTTGATTTTGGCAAGTGGAAGTTCGTTATCAACTTGTCCACCACCTTGAACTCGTACGGCGGATATATAAACAACTCCGAACTGTCGTGGCATGCCTGTATTCTCCCATATTTTTTATACACCGTTTCAAGCGTTCTAACAGATGTTGTCCCGACCGCAATAATCTTTTTCCCGATTCTTTTCGCCTCGTTAATCTTGTCTGCCGTAACCTCCGGTATCTCAAAGGTTTCCGAGTGCATCTTGTGATCCTCTATCCGCTCGGTTTTGACGGGTCTGAATGTTCCCATCCCAACATTCAGTGTAACATAAGCTATATCTATACCATGCTCCTTTTGCAAACGGGTTAAAATCTCTTTCGTAAAATGCAACCCCGCCGTAGGTGCCGCAACTGACCCTTCATCACGGGCATATACCGTCTGATAACGCTCATAATCAAGGTTCTTTATCTCTTCTGTTTGGAGTTTTCGCTCAATATAAGGCGGAAGCGGCAAGTTTCCGTATTTATGCAAAACCTCCATAAAATCGCCTGCACAGTCAAATTCTACAACCCATTCCCCGTCATCTTCAAGTTTTTCGACAACGGTTGCCGAAAGCTCCCCACTTATCCGAACTCTCGTTTGAGGCTTTACCCGTTTTGAGGGTTTTATCAGCACCTGCCAAGTGTTTTCAGAGGTTTTGCTATCCGATGAAAGAGAGAATTTCTTGAGCAAAAATATTTCAATCTTTGCCCCCGTCTCCTCCTTAACCCCCAAAAGCCTTGCGGGAAGAACTTTTGTGTCGTTAAGCACGAGTAAAGAGTTTGGCTCAATCAAATCTACGATGTCGTAAAAATGTTTATGAGAAATTGTATGCCGTCCCTTATCAAGCACCATCATTCTTGAGTTTTCCCGCTTATCCGCAGGCATTTGTGCGATAAGCTCTTCGGGTAATTCGTAGTCGTATTCCGATACCAGCATTACTTGTCCGTATCTTTCGTTACGTTTTTGGCGTTAGCAACATCAACGTCCGTCGCAAACGTCCTTTTGAGTAATTCTTCCCTGTCGATTTGCTTGTTGACAATAACGGTTTGTGCAAGTTGAACGATATTACTTACAATAAGATAAATAAACACGCCCGCAGGAATAGGAATAATTACAAACGTTGCAATAATCATCAACGGCATAAATGTTCCCATGGATTTTTGGAGTGCCTGCTGGGTAGAGTCCATATCTTTTGAGTTGGCACTCGTCGTTGCCATCATCAACTTTTGGGAAATCAACATCGTTACCGCAAAAAGTACAATCAAAGTCAAAATATCCCAGTGGAAAGATTTTTTCGTTTCAATCGTCGGGATTGATGCGACAAGCAGGTTATCCGCACGGTTGAAGGTTACGACCTCGTTTTCCCTCGTGTTGCTGTCGGTAACCGTAACTTCGGCTTTTGTGACGTTTGCAAGTTTAGAGAACGGTAAATCCAAGTTGTCCAAGCTGATCTTTAAATCCAAGTTTTCGCCCGGTTGAATTTCGCCCTGAACCTGCAAGGCTTTTTTCTGGTTGGAAATCTTTACGTTGTCGATAACTTCGTCACCTACAAAAACTCTTGCGACTTTGCCCGGCATAAATACGTCATACTTTGAAACGCCCATCGTACCGTCGTTTGAAATTCCCGCATTTGCCCAAAGGGTTGTGTCAAGGCGTTTTATGAACAAGAAGTTCGAGTCCCCCGCAATACGAATAAACTGCGGACTCATCAAAGACGAATAGAGTAATATGAAAATAGGCATTTGGATAAGCAACGGCAAGCATCCGCCCATCGGGTTGAACTTGTGTTCCTTGTAAAATTCCATCATTTTTTGCTGGAGCATTTGCGGATTGTTTTTGTATCTGTCCTGCAAAGCCTTCAATTTAGGCTGGAGTGCTTGCATGGCACGCATGTTTCTTTGTTGCGAAACATTTAGAGGCCAAATTGCCGCCCGCATAATTAATGTAAGCAAAATGATTGCAACCCCGTAACTTCCGCAAAAACTTGCCAAAATCTTTAACAAATGAATGGTTAAACTTATAAAATCCAATTCCCTAATCCTCTTCCTTAATAATCTTCTGTCTATATAAAAATATTATAAACGCAACCCAAAGTCAAGAAAACCGTAACGGATTGTAACCATTTATTGTCTTATTGTTCCCCAAAAAATATTTCGTAATTTTCTTCACCAAAAATTCTGCATTGAATTTCCTTAATTTTGTTGTCGTATTTTTCGGTCGGTTTGTTAATTTTTTCAAGTAACTGCTTGATTGCAGCGTATTGTCGAATTTCGATTTCCGCAATATCAATATCTGTGCTAATATCTTTTCCTTTTGACTTTTCGGCTTGCAAAAACAAGTCTAATTGAGCCTGCAACCATTCCGCTTCTTGCAGAACAAATTCTTCAATCGGTTCATTGTTCAGTTCCGCTTGTTTAATTTTATTTTCCAAATCTTGAATTATTTGAGTTTCCTTATCTTCCGCCATTGAAAATTCTCCCTGCTTTATTATAACACAATTGAACTATAACTTATGCCACTTGCCGTTATATTCCGTCAAAATTTTACCGTCAGCCGTTCTTATTCTTCTTCTTTGTTTTCCGAATATTTCTACGGTATCAATAAGTCTTGCACCTTGAGGAATTTCCAACGGAGGTTTTGCCGGTTGCTTGTAATTGTCGCTTTGCTTTGTCGACATGTTATTAGCCGAAATATTTTCGGTGGTTGCTGTTTTTTGACCGGAATTTGATTGATTTTGTTTAACATGTGCCAAATCCGGTAATTCTTCCGTTTCGCTTGTCACAATGGAAATTTTACCGTTATCGTTTTTAATTATCAGGAAAGTATCCGTACTTGTTTCCAATATAGGAACATTTTCCCCATTCTTTGGAATTGGGATATTCGTATATTTTCCGTCTTTTTTTATAATAACATTAACGTTTGTTATGGTTGCACCAATAGCATTACCCTCAGCCGTATGGGCTACAACTAAGGTTTTCCCCTTTGATAACTCAGTCGTTCTTGAAACAAAGGTGTCAGAACTATGTATCGTTTCTTTTGGAGTGGAAGGGGTATCATTGTTTATCAACGGTGTTTCCGTTTGCAGTTTTTGTGTTACGGGTGTTACATCAACCTGAGGAGATGGAGAAGTTCTTTGGGAAACAACAGTATTCTTCTGTATATCTCGAAGTCTTGCTAAATTACCGTCATCACCGACTATGTATTGAACACCAGATTTGTTCTCGTAAACCTGATAATCTTTACCGTTGATCTTTGTATAACCAACATCTTTATAACCCGTAGGTGTGTTGTTGATTCGAGAACTTGCTGTTGATGAGTTTCGTTTTTGCAGAGAAATTTGTAATCCGTAATCGTTATATCCTTTGTTCATAAACTGTGTAAACGTACATTGAGTATCAACTCCTCCGCTCATTGGATCTCTATATGTTACAATTTGCATTTGAGGATCATAATTTATGACAGATCTAGCATGACCACCCCAGTGGCAAATCATTACGTCTTGCCCCGGAACAAAATCATTCAATAAATTTTCCAAAGCCTCTCGAATGTTTTCTTTATAAGTATGTCCACCCTGTTTAGTTTTGTTTTTTGTACTATAACTTACTTCCGAACTCCCGCCAATATCCCTTGCAGCTTCTGTTGTACTTCGTCTGTTCATAATCTCTGTCGATTGTTGCCCCAGCTGCGTTGCACTTAAAGTCGAAATATCAGTAACTTGTGAAACAGAGGCTTTTTTAATATTATTGGCCATAAATGCCTGTTCTATCATTTGAATACCGTCAGGGGCATTACTCATAAATTTTACGGGCATTTTTACGGGTTTTCCGTTAGGGAAAAATACCGGTTTATCCCCGTTTGCAAGATTTACCGTAATCCCGTTACCGTTATCTTCGAGCATAGTAAACAAACGAGCCCTGCCGGACGGTGTTTCCAACATTGAGTTAATTTGGGATGTCGCAACACAAATATGCGTACCGCCATCCTGACTCATTGTTGCCAATTTCATAGGGTCAAACAGTTTATTAAATTTTTCTTCGGACATTTTTATAGGAAGTGCATTTCCGTTATTATTTACGTATAATTGCCCGTTGATACTGCAAACATCACCATCCGGAACATATTTTGAAATATTTTTCGGATCTACATTATTAGCCAATTTGTTTACAAACGTATTGCCTCTTTTTTGACGCTCCAAAGCATCAACCAATCTGTCGGAAACAACGTTACCGATAAAAGAATCCGAAATAGAATGATTTGACGGTGGGGCGTTAAGTCTGTCAATAACATTTGAACTGACTTTTCCGGAGGCGATAGCTTCGTTTAGCCCGTTATCAACTGCTTTTTGTTTTTTTGCTTCTCGTGCAGTCCTTAACTGTTTGTCAAGTTCTGTTTCAGAACTAAAAGCATTGCTAATCTTATCTTTGACTCTGCTAAAGAAACCGCCCGAACCGTTAGAATTTAGCCCTCCTGCTAAAATATTTCCATTGTCATCAATGTAAGCACTTGTACTTGGAGGGGCTGTTTGTGTTGCAGGTTTCCCTCCTTTGACTTTTACTCCGCCTGAGCCGACGTGGCTTAACCTTGCCATCAAAATACCCGAAACAATATCCACTGTCGCATCGCTTGTTCCGTATTCTCCTCCTTTTGCGGTTTCTACTCCCAAGCTGCCCGTTGCGTTGATTATTTCTTCCGCAACTTCATTTGTAAGACTGCTGTTAATCTTAAACGCCGACATTAACTTAGGTGCAAGTTCGGAAGCTCCCGCACCGATTGCACCGTAAATCCCGTTCGTTAAACATTTTTCTTTGATTTCTTCCGCCGAATGGTTTGTTGCGCTTGCCTCATAAATCGCCGTGCCGGCTATAGCGTTCCCCCCACTCGATACGGTTTTTGCGGTAACGTTTGCGACTTTAGCACCCGTATCGCCTCGTTTTGCCTGTGCTGCCCACTTTGTTCCCTGCTCAAACTTCTTGACTTTATTGAGCCCGATTGCGGTCTTGTTTAGGGTTTTTGCGAGTTTCGCACCTTTAACACCCCATTTTGCTGCACTACTTGCCATTCTTGCCGTCGCCCAGGCAGCTCCGCCGGGGACTGCTGACAGTGCTACCGTTAAGGCTATGTCGCCCGCAATATCCGATACCATTTCGGTCGTTGCCATGTTTTGGGTAAACTGTGAAACCTCTTTGGATATGTCACTTGTTCCAAATGCACTTTTTGCAATAAGTTGGGTGTCTTTTTGCATTTGTTCAAGTGTCTTACCTTTTGTCAAATTTCTGTACTTTGTGGAAATTTCTTCCTGCCCGGCACGTAAATATCGATTAAGTGCCTGCTTTTTATCCGACTCAGTTTTACAGTTCGAGTAAACCGTATTCTTTAGTGCTTTGAACTGCTCGTCACTCATCTTCAAACCGCCTTTAACCGAATTTTCAAACTCGGCTAAACTTTGTCCGTTTGATTTTGTTAATATTTGGTTGTAGGTTTTTATTGATCTTGATAATCCTTGTGCCATCGTTAAATTTGTTTGTGCAGCCTCTGCTGCCGCAATTTTTTGCGGATCAAATTCTATTCCGAAAACTTGTTTATACCTTGTCTTAAACTCGTTCTCTGTTTTTGCACTTGCAAGAAGTTTTACGGCTTTGGAATTTCCGCCGAGTTTGGTCTCCATTTCCTCAATGGTATTACATCCGAACCAACCGCAAACGGTATCGCCCATTCTAGCGGAAAAAGACCAACCTTCGCCTTTTGCTTGATTATAAGCACTTTGAGCTTGCTTATTTTCGGATGAAAAACTTTCGTTAAAAGCCTGTATAGCTTCTTTGTCCGTCATATTTTGAACGTTAGAAGTTTGTTTTGCAGCTATTGCTCCTCGCAAAAAATCCATGGCATTTTCCATGTCTTTCGGGTTAGTCCGCCTAAAAGATGCATTAAATTCTTTATTTAAACTCGTCTCAAAATCCGCTTTGGCTTTCTTAATATCGCCGTCCGAAACGCCTGCCTCTTTTGCCGCTTCGGCAAGTTTATTCATTATTGTCATAAGAACTTGGCGTTGCTGTTTGGTCCCGCCTGCACCGACTTCACTCGTAACGGTGTCTATGATTGAACTATCCTCTCGCTTTGTGTTGTCCTTATCGTATTCGTCCAGAAATGCAACAATGTTTTTGGAATTAATCTTTGTATCCAAAAGATTTTGCATCTTTTTCATACTGTTTAAGCCCGAATTATCGTCCGCAATTTGGTAAAACTGTTGAGCTAAACTTCCCAAACTTTTCCTTGTTTTTACATTTTCGTTGTACTTTTTTGCATCTTTGTATTTTTGAGGATTTTGCACGTAGTCGCTTTTCAAAATCACACCATCCTGAGCTATTACGACAACTTGTCCCGATTTTGATTGTGCGATAGTTCGCCCGTTTGCCCCCTGACCAATGACCGTAAATTCTTCCTGCCTGTTTGTTTTTGAATAATGCCCGGTTATCTTATTGCCATAACCTTTGTAATTGATAAGTCCTAATTTTTTTAATTTTGCTTCCGGCTCGGCTGATGGGCGTGAAGCCTTAAATAGCGGAGTATCTGTTCCCGAATTTTTGACAATAGTACTCTGCGAAGTCTTTTTCCCCTGAGGATTTTCAACTCTCTTTCCGTTTATAATAGTTGTATTGTGTATCTCTGTCATTATCGTCCTTAAACGCAATTACTGACTAACACAATTCTTATTGTGCTACATGTTATATTGGAACTTTTAGAGCAAAACTTTAACAAATTCGGGTAAGTATTAATAAATCGTTACATCCCATTTATCTTACCGTTTCTCAAATGGATAATTCATGTAAAAACTTCGAAATTTTTTTTACAACAGGGTTTTAATTGCATTTGGTAGGTATTTTATTTGCTCAATCGCAAGAACTCCATACTCCGTCAACTCCTCGGACGCCAATTCCCCGCATAGTCCGTGCAAATATACTCCCAGCTTTGCACCGTAAAAAATATCGCATTTTTGAGCAACAAGTCCCGCGATAATCCCCGCCAAAACATCTCCGCTCCCCGCTTTTGCAAGACTGCTGTTTCCCGTTTCATTTTCGTAAATCTCAAAATCTTTTGAACATACAACCGTCCTATGTGATTTCAAAACCGTGACACAATCGAATTTCCTGCTGATTTGACATGCCACTCGTTTTGTATCGGAAAGAATTTCTTCCGTGCTTACCCCAAGTAATCTTGCCGCTTCTTTTGGGTGCGGAGTCAAAATTAAATCCTCAGGCAGATTTTTGTAATCCCCTTTTGCCAAAATATTTAACCCGTCGGCGTCAATGATTACGGGGATATTCCCAACGGTTTTAAGGCATTGTTCAAAAATCTCAACCGCCTTGTCACTTGTCGAAAGCCCGCACCCCACAAGCAGGACATCCGCATTTTTAACTTGATTTTCCAAATCTTCAATCGGTGCAAAAACGATATTTTGGGTTTGAGCAGAAACTGCGGTTATAACTCTTTCACTTGAACACAAAAATACGTAACCGCAACCGACTTTAAGTGCCGAAAGGCTTGACAACATAGCCGCTCCGCTCATATAATCGGACCCCGAAACATTCACAACACGTCCAAAAGTCCCTTTATGAGAGTTTTGCACCCTATAAGGCATCTTAAATTCCATTTTGTCTTATTACCTCATAAACAGCAATCGCAACCGAATTTGACAAATTTAAGCTCCTTTGTCCTTCTCGCATCGGAATGGTTATAGCATGCTCGTCTTTTACGTATTTTTCGGGCAACCCTCGGGTTTCCGGACCGAATACCAAAAAATCACCGTCCTTGAATTTTACGTCGGTATAAAGTTTTTTCGATTTTGTCGTCATATAGTAAAACGTACCATTTGGGAAGAGTTCGTACAATTCCTCCATCGAGTTAACTTTTTTGATGTTTACGCTGTCCCAATAGTCTAACCCTGCCCGCTTGGTGTATTTTTCACTTAACGAAAACCCCAATTTCCCGACAAGGTACAAATCCGCCCCCGTGCAGGCACAAAGCCTTGCGATATTCCCCGTGTTTTGAGGGATTTCGGGTTCATATAAGACTACGTTAATCCTGCTTTTGCTCATTGAACAACTTTCCGCTCTCAAGCACTACCGGCAAGCCTCTGACTACGCAGAATAACACCGCAATAAACGCCAAAATTTGTGCGGTAACGTCAAGCCCCGTAATAAAACCTGCCGAAAAATGCATTAACGGGTCGGTTAAACTTCCTATCCCGGCAACTATGATTAACAGGGCGAAAGCGACAACTTTTGCAACCGCATAGCTTATTCTCATAAATCTTGACGCACAAATAAATTTTCCGATAGCGGAAGATTGCATGGTCTTTTCCCCAAAAGCCGTCATCCCTTTAGACAACGCAACACTTCTTATGCTGTCGGTTACAAACGCTCTTGTGACGCATATTATCGGATAAAGCATCGGGATAAGCCCCAAGCACGCAAACGCAATCCAGTATGTCATCTCGACAATTCTGTCCCCCATAATGTCCAAAACTGAACCCCATTCGGACGACTGGTTGAATTTTCTTGCAATATACCCGTCAAGTCCGTCCATCGCAAACGCTATAATCGTCAGAACAAACGCAATTTCAAACCCCGTCCACTTGTTCAGCGTCATCAGCCAAACCGCAACAAATGCAACAAAAATTCTTGCGATTGAAACTATATTTGCCATATTATCTTTAATTTTCATTTTTCCGAAACTCCTTATTTCTTGGTCCTTGAGAGTGCAAAGTTTACTTCGTCAAGATTTTTTCTTCTCTCACCCAGCATAACTTTTTCCGCTTGCTCGAGAATTGCCGTAACCATAAACCCGTTATCCCCGTCCGAGCGAGCTTTTTTGCCGTTTTCACAACAGCTTATAAAGTGCTGGCATTCAAGTTTGAGCGGTTCGATTTCCAAATAATCGAGCTGAACGTTTTGGGTAATATCTTTGTTAAAGTTATCAAAAATAACGAGCTTGTTTTCCCTCAACGTATCGTCTAGGATTGCGGTGGCCTTAGTCCCTCTGACGAGCAACTGAACATGTTTTCTCGGAGTAATCCAACTGTCGGAAATTTGCCCTATCATTCCGTCCTCAAACTCAATTCCGATATGGGTTATATCCATAATATCGTTTTTGTCGGAAGAACAACCGACCGCAGAAATTACTCTGACAGGGTTTTTGCCAGTGACGTAGCTCATCATCGAAACGTCATGCGGAGCCAAGTCCCACATAACACTTCTGTCGTTTTTAAAGAAGTTAATATTCAACCTGTCGCTTTGGGCGTAGACGACTTCTCCCAATGCACCTTCCTCAATAAGCATTTTTAAGCGGTTAACCGCAGGATGATAGAGCAAAAGGTGACCGACCATAAGCACCAAACCTTTAGAGTTTGCAACTTCGGTCAAATCTTTTGCCTCTTGAGCAACCGTCGAGATAGGTTTTTCGACGTAAACGTTTTTCCCCGCATCAAGCATGGCATGCACCATTTTGTAGTGGGTGTGGCTCGGCGTAACGACCGCTACCGAAGTTATCTCGGGGTTGTTAATTATATCGTGAAAATCTTTTGTAACCTCAACTTCGGGGTATTGTTCCTTAACTTTTGCCAGATTTTCTTCGTCCATATCGCATACAACCTTCAAAACTCCGAGGTTGTAGAAATTTCTGACAATATTTCTTCCCCAAACTCCGCATCCTATTACGGCTATTTTTTGTTCTGTCATGCCCTTATCCTTAACCTTAATATTCAATATAAAAAACTATCTTAACTACATGATACTTTGCGAAGATTTTTTTGCAAGTAATTAAACAATATTTTACAATTCGACTTGTAGAAAAGCGGCTTGTAAAGAATTTAAAAATCAATAACAAAAAACTTATTGACAACGAAATATGTTTGGCTTATACTCTTTCTTGCGGAAGTTGTGTTTTTTTTGAAACAGAGCATCCGACGACAAAAGAATTTGAAAACTAAATAAAACGGGATGTGGCGCAGCTTGGTAGCGCACCTCGCTTGGGACGAGGGGGTCGCACGTTCGAATCGTGTCATCCCGACCATTTATAACAAAGACTTTCAGCAATTTACTGAAAGTCTTTGTTTTTTATCTCAACGAAATTTGATGGGGATAAAACTCAACGGCAACAAGGCTTTAAGACGTCCCGATGCATAATCCCCGTATTTTAGTATGTAGTACGTAACTCTGATTTACCAATCAGACAATAATTAAAATCCGATAGTATTTTGCAACTCTTTGGATTTTTTGACCTTAACTTCACTTTTGAGCATTTTTACTATTTCATCAAAATCTTTTATTCCTAAAAAGTCGGTTTTCTTTTTGACTGTTGCAAAATCACCTGCTGTTAATCCCTTTATAACAACGGTTTCTCCATTTTTATTTACCCCACCAAAGAAATGTTCTATTGCGTGGTTAACCTGTTCTGTTGTTAAAAAGCTGTAATGTACTTTAAATGTGAATCTTCTCAAACTTGTTTCATCCAAACTATCAAGTAAATTAGAGTCTGTTCACACAAAATTGGCACAAAAAGTAAAATTTACAAATTTATTTAAGGATTAAATCAAGGTGTAAACCATTATAAACAAAAGAAAAAGTTGCCATTGGAATAACGGCAACATTAAATAAACACGAGGATATTAAGAGAGAGAGTATAAAATAAACTTTTTATATATTCTTGTTAATTATTTTTCCTTACGATTGGGGGAGGCAATCTCAATGATTTATTTCCCTTACATTTATATAAAGTTTTTGCGGTAAAAAAAATTGCCCTTTTTTATTCGTTTGTTAAGTATTGTAAAACCCAATAACGGAAAAACTCTGCCAACAACTCCCATTGTTCCCTGAAAATGCAATGTTTCAGCCAAAAAATTTCCTCCATATGTATGAAATATTAAAAAATCTTGTCAAATGCGTTATCAGATGGTATAATAGTAGCGTAAGTTGAGAGAAAACAGTTAGGACTAATATGGAATTTGATGTTGAAGATTTTTTAAGAAAAGCAGTAGCAATCGGAGCTTCCGACGTACATTTGGCGGTTGGAGAACATCCCACGGTCAGAAAAGACGGAAGAATTTTAAAGATTAACATGCCTTTACTTAACGACGAAGATTTGGATCGTTCTTACGATTCACTTTTGCCGCGAAGTGCAAGGGATAATTTGGAAAATGTTTACGATTTGGACTTCTCTTATGAAATTCCGGGGGTTTCAAGATTTCGTGTAAACCTTTCCAGGCAATTAGGTAAAAACAAGCTCGTTATAAGATTAATCCCTTACTACGTGCCTAAAATTCCCGAGTTGAATTTACCTGAGTCAATGGAACAGTTTGCTAAATTAAACCACGGTATCGTTCTTATTACTGGACCTACCGGTGCGGGCAAGTCAACAACCATTGCGTCTTTGATTGATTATATAAACACTAATTATGCAAAACACATTATTACAATCGAAGATCCTATCGAGTTTATATTCAACAACAAAAAATGTATCGTATCGCAACGTCAAATTTTGCTGGATACGGCGACTTTCTCGGACGGTGTTAAATACGCACTTCGCCAAGACCCTGACGTTATATTTATCGGAGAAATTCGTGACAGAGAAACGGTTACCGCAGCACTTAAGGCTGCCGAAACGGGACACCTTGTATTTGCAACAATACACACCAACGATGCCGTTCAAACCATTAACCGTATCGTAAACATGTACGAACCTGCAGACAGAGGTGTTGTCCGTAACCAGTTGGCATCTTTGGTCAAAGGTACGGTTTCGCAAAGATTGGTTCCGCTCAAAGACGGTAGCGGACGCAGACCTGCATGTGAAGTGCTTGTCGTAACCTCCACGGTTAAAGATTTTATCGAGAAAGACGAGCTGGACAATATCTACGATTTGGTTAAAAAAGGCTCGTTCAACTCGATGATTACGATGAATATGTCGTTGTACAACCTGTATTCTAACGGCTTGATTTCCGAAGAAGTTGCGATGGAAGCCTCGGATGACAGAACTGAACTCGCTCAAATGATTAAAGGAGCTTACTCGGGTGTTACGACCAAGACGGACTCGAGTGATGATGATTTTTAATGTCGGCGGCTAATTCTTTTGTAACAGACGTAATCAATTTGAAAGCCTACAATTTCAGCGAGGCTGATAAAATTATGGTTATGTATTCTCGTGAAAAAGGGTTAATCAAAGCTATCGCAAAAGGTGTCAAAAAACCGAAAAGCAAGCTCGGAGCAAGGATGGATTTGCTTGTTGCAAATACTCTGATGCTCAATAAGGGCAAGAATTTGGATATTATTTCTCAAGCTGATGCCAAAAATACTTTCTCCAAAACACGCAAAGATATGGACAAAATTTTCTATTCGCTTTATGTGACCGAAGTCGTCCATAATTTCGGTGTAGAGGAAGATCCTTATTCAAAAGAGATTTACGACCTTTTGTATAAAACGCTTGAAATGATTTCAAAGTCCGAAAACAAGGTGGAAGTTATGCTGAATGTATTGAAATTTCAGCTAAAAATAATGAGCCTTTCGGGATTTTCGGTCGAGCTTGAAACCTGCCTCGGGTGCGGGCGAAAAATTCTTGAAGAAGAAATGTTCTTCTCACAGCATGCCGGAGGGGTTTTCTGCAACTGCTGCAACATCGTAGCGTCGGTAAAATTGAACCACAAAATACGGGATTTTCTTGTTACTCTTGCAAGAGAAGATTTTGATGAAAAAAGCGAGTATGAACGTAAGGCAAACGAAAAAGTTTGTGCGGTATGCTTTAACCTTTTAAAATCCTATATTAACTCCCGTTCGTCTAAGCGGTTCAAATCTTCGGACATTTTGCAGGAAGTTTGTTAAGCAGAATTTAATTTTTGTTAATATCAGAGATTTTAGGTGTATAATTCAAGTATGGAAAAACAACAAAACAAAAAATTGTATATAATTTCAGGTTCATCGGGTGTGGGCAAAGGGACTGTTTTAAAATCGCTTTTAGAAAGACATCCCGAGTTTATGCTCTCGATTTCGTGTACGACAAGAAGTCCTCGTGAGGGGGAAAAAGACGGGGTAAACTATTTTTTTCTTTCAAGAGAAGAGTTTGAGGATTGCGTCAACAAGGACAAATTTCTTGAGTGGGCGGAATTTGCGGGGAACCGGTACGGTACGAAGAAAAAATATATTCAGCAGTGTCTCACAGAAGGCAAGGACGTTATTTTGGAGATTGAAACGCAGGGGGCGTTGAAAGTCAAACAACAGATGCCCGAGGCAGTTTTAATCTTTATCGAGCCTCCGTCTTTGGAAACGCTTGAAAACAGATTACGTGGAAGGCACACTGAGGATGAAACCACCATCCAAAAACGGCTTATGGAAGTGTCAAAAGAATTGGAAGTTGCAAAACAGTATGATTATCAGGTTATAAACGACGACTTAGCCAAAACGGTTGAAGAAATCGAGAAAATAATTATAAAGGAGCAAGGGTTATGCTGAACGGTAAAAACATTCTAATCGGGATTACGGGCGGGATTGCCGCATACAAGATTTGCGAACTTATTCGACTTTTCAAAAAGCAAAACGCAAACGTAAAAGTCATTTGCACGCCTAATGCGATGAATTTTGTAACAAAAACCACCCTCCAAAGTTTGAGCCAAAACGAGGTTTACGTGGATCAATTTGCGATTGAGGACTTCAAGCCCGAACACATTTCGCTTGCCGACGAGGCGGATATTTTTGTGATAGCCCCGATTAGTGCAAACACTATCGGCAAAATTGCAAACGGAATTTGCGACAACTTGTTGACATCCGTTGCGTGTGCATTCCAAAAACCCGTTATTATCGCACCTGCGATGAACAGCGGGATGTGGAACAGCAACGCCGTTCAAGGGAATTTGAAAAAACTTGACAACGAAGGCTATCATATTCTTGCACCGGAGGACGGATTTTTGGCGTGCGGGACAACGGGACGCGGAAGGTTGTGCGATATAGGGAAAATTTTTGATAAAACGGTTGAAATACTTGCACAATCCAAGACTTTGCTCGGTCAAAAAATTGTCGTAACCGCCGGCGGAACGATTGAAGAGATTGACGCTGTCAGGTATATGTCAAACTATTCGTCGGGTAAAATGGGGATTTGCCTTGCGGACAGAGCCTACGAACTCGGTGCTGATGTCGTATTGATTACGACAGTCAGGGTCGAAAAACCTTACGAAATCATCGGGGTTAAGTCTGCCGAAGAGATGAAACAGGTTGTGGAAAGCGAGTTTGCCAATGCGGACTGTATTATTATGGCGGCTGCGGTTGCGGATTACAGGGCTAAGACGATTTCCGACAAGAAACTCAAAAAAACGGAAGAAAACGAAATTACCATAAAATTCGTCAAGAACCCCGACATTCTGAAAGGGTTGTGCGATATGAAGACTAAAGCAAAGGGGAAAACTCCGCTGATTATTGGGTTTTGTGCCGAAAGCGAGGATTTGTTGAAAAACGCCGAGAAAAAAATTGCCCAAAAAGGTTGCGACTTTTTGATTGCAAACGACATTTCAAGAAAAGACATCGGGTTTGCAAGTAACTACAACGAAGTTACGGTTTTCAGAAGCGACGGCGGGATGAAAAAACTCGAAAAAGCAACAAAAAAAGAAATCGCAAAACAAATTTTTGAGGAAATTTATGGATAAATCCGAACTTGTCTGTCGAATAGAAAATTTTGCACCGCTCGACACGGCAGAAAGTTGGGATTGCAGCGGTTGGGCAGTCGAAACGGAGAAAAAAGAGGTTAACAAAGTCCTTTTAGCACTCACTGTAACCCCTAAGATTGTGGAGCAGGCAAGATATTTTGACTGCGACATGATAATTTCTCACCACCCGCTTTTCTATGTCCCGCTTGAGTTTCGGGATATTGACATATATTCGGCACACACAAACCTTGACTTGGCACACGGCGGAACGACCGACACGCTCATATCGGAACTTGAAAGTTTCGGATTGCTCGTAAAAGATCTGGAACGGCGAGAAGGCGATTTTGTCCGATACGTAAAAACGGATACGACGGTGGAAGAGTTTTTAAGGGTTTTGAAGTATGTTTCGCCGAATTTGCGGTATACCAAAGTCGGGGACAATGAAATTTTGGAAAAGATAGCGTTTTGTGCGGGCAGCGGAAGTGAATTTATCTCAACAGCCGCCCAAAACGGTTCGGACGCATACGTTACGGGGGATTTGAAATTTCATACGGTACTGGAAAGCCCGATAACCATATTCGACATCGGGCATTTTGAGAGCGAAATCGGTGTTTTGAAAGTTTTTGAAGAATTGATTGCGGGCGGGTGTGAAGTTACCTATGCCCACGAAGAAAGCCCGTTTCAGGTTTTGGAATAATCGATATATACGTTAGGGCAGTTAATATTCTATGTCGGTTGTTCTCGGGTGAGTTTGCGTTTCGTAAGAGCGACATTAGGTTCTAATCCGTATTTTTATTGTATAATAGAGATAAAGGACGGGAACGGTAATGGACAATTTTTTTGAAAAATATCACGAGGCGTTATATAACTGCAACAAGCCGTATCAGTATGTCGGCGGAGAGTTTTTGTCGAGAAACAAAGATTTTGATACTGCAAGCGTTCGGATTGCACTTTGTTTTCCCGACAAGTACGAAATCGGGATTAGCAACCTCGGGGTGCGGATTTTGTACGACCTCATAAATCGAGAAGAAGGCTTTATGTGCGACAGGGCTTATGCACCCGAGGTCGATTTTAAGCCTGAAACGCTTTACGGGGTAGAGTCAAAACGTCCGCTCAAAGATTTTGACGCAATCGGGTTTTCAATCCAATACGAGATGTCTTATCCGACGATATTAAAAATGCTTGAGATGTCAAAAATCCCGTACCGCAACGATATGCGATCCGATAACGATCCGATTGTTATGGCGGGAGGACCTTGTGCTTACAATCCGCTACCCGTTGCGGATTTTATCGACGTTTTTATGATAGGGGACGGCGAAGAGGCAATAGTCGAGGCGTGCCGAATTTTGGAAGAAACAAAAGGTTTACCTCGTCAAGAGAGGATAAAACGGCTTTGCGAGGGGGAAAACTCGGGTCGCTGGTCGAAATCGGTCGGAGGAAAAGTCGTCAAACGCCTTGTGCCGCTTACGTACGATACGGCGTTGAAGAAATACCCGCTCCCGTATTCTTCCTCGATACAGGACAGAGCCGTCGTTGAAATTCGACGGGGGTGCGGGCGGATGTGCAGGTTTTGCCAGCCCGGACACGTAACCCTGCCGATTAGGGAAAGAAAAAGCGAAGAGATAATAAAAATCACAAAAGAACTCGTCAAAAACACGGGATATAACGAATATTCTCTCTTGTCGCTTTCCTCAAACGATTATGCAAACATTAACGAAACAATAAAAGAGTTGGC
>CAMAML010000003.1 GCA_945836835.1 uncultured cyanobacterium
TATTGAATTGTAAAGTATTTTAATTTTAAGTGTTGCAATAACAATTTATTTTGTTTATAATATGTTTCGAATAGGCAAAGTGTGCTTATATAAGAAATGGTTTAAGATATGCAATACAAAGAGCGACATTTTGAAGAGCTGACATCGACAAACGACTTTGCGATGCAAAATCTTGACGGGTTTGAGAACGGGACGGTTATCTCGGCAAGCACTCAAACCGACGGGCATGGTCGTTTTGAAAGAAAATGGCTGTCCAAAAACTCTGAAAACCTTTACGCCACAATAGTTTTAAAGCCGACAAAAAAGATGGAAGAACTTTCGTATCTTTCAAATTTGACCCAGTATATGTCGGTCGTTCTGTGTGAAGTGCTTGAAGGTTACGGGCTTGAGCCTCAAATAAAATGGCCCAACGATGTTCTTGTCGGTGGCAAAAAGATTGCGGGGATTTTGGCAAAAACGGCCGTCAACGGCGAAACTTTAAAAGGGTTCGTACTCGGTATCGGGGTTAATCTGAACCTTACCGCAAAGGACATCGAACAAATCGATCAGGCAGCAACTTCCCTAAACTTGGAAACGGGTGGGGAAATTGATAAAAAAGAATTTTCAAATCGTCTTTTCTCAAAATTCTTTGATGAGCTGGAAACTTTTGAAACCAAAGGATTTGAGCTTATCAAAAATCGCTACGTCAAAAAATGTTTCTTCATAGGAAACGAAATTGAGATAAAGAATATCAACAACGTACAAAGAGGGGTCGCCCGCAAAATCAACGACGACGGCTCTTTGTTGTTTGAAAATACAAAGGAAGGCAAAAACGAAACAGTTAGAATTGGAGATTTAATGGTATGTTAGATTTAGAATTGTTAAACACGGGACTTTTAATTACCCTAATCGGTATGGGCGTGGTTTTCAGCTTCTTGATAATTCTCGTATTCGCAATGTCGATTATGTCGAGCGTTGTCAGAAAGTTGAACGAAATCTTTCCGGAACAGGTTGCAAGCCTTGCACCGGTCCCGGCTAAGAAGTCCTCGTCAAACGACGAAGAAATAGCTATCGCAATAGCTGCAACAAGAGTGTTAAGTTAAGAGAGAAAATAAAGGAAAAAACAATGGCAAAAAAACAAATTAAAGTAATGGATACGTCATTTAGAGACGGTTTTCAATCGATTTACGGAGCTAAAGTTTTGGTCGACGATTTTATTCCGGCTTTACAGGCTGCCGTAGGTGCGGGATTAAGACATTTTGAAACTGCGGGCGGTGCAAGATTTCAGGCTCCGATTTTCTTCTGCAACGAAAATGCGTTTGAAACCATGGACAAAATTCGTGCGGCGGTAGGACCTGACGTTCAGTTGCAATCTTTGGCAAGAGGGGTTAACGTTGTCGGTTTGAACTCTCAACCTCGTGACGTTATCGACCTTCACGCAAAAATGTTTGCAAAACACGGCGTAAACGTTGTAAGAAACTTCGACGCCCTAAACGACGTCAACAACCTGATTGACTCGGCTAACAGCATTAAAAAATACGGGATGAAGCACGAAGTAACCATCACGATGATGGAGCTTCCGTTCGGTTGCGAAGGTGCTCATGACGTAGCATTTTACGAAAAAGTTTTGAGGAACATTCTTGATGCGGGCATTCCGTTTGACAGCTTGGCATTTAAAGATGCGTCGGGAACATCAAACCCTAGAAAAGTTTTTGAAACGGTTAAAATGGCAAGAGAAATCTTAGGGTCTGACGCTCATATTCGTTTCCACTCTCATGAAACGGCAGGAACGGGATTGGCAGCATATTTGGCGGCATTAGAAGGCGGTGCCGACGGTATCGACCTTGCAATGAAACCTGTTTCGGGCGGTACGGGACAACCTGACATTATCTCCATGTGGCATGCCCTGAAGGGTACGGATTTTGATCTCGGTTTGGATATTGCAAAAATCATGGAAACCGAAGAAATATTCAAAGAATGCATGAAAGATTACCCGATTTCACCGATTTCGTTGGCGGTAAACCCTATCCTTATTCAAGCTCCGCTACCGGGCGGTGCAACGGCGACAACCGTTAACCAATTAAAAGATATGGGCATGTTGGACAAATTCCCTCAGCTTATCGCAAACATGAAAGAAGTCGTAGCTCGTGGCGGGTTCGGAACTTCCGTTACACCAGTTTCACAGTTCTACGCTCAACAATCTTTCCTTAACACGATTTCCGCAAAACCTTGGGATCAAGTTAACCCGGGGTATGGCAAAATGTTGCTGGGATACTTCGGTAAAACGCCTTGCGAACCTGATCCTGAGTTGGTTAAATGGGCGTCCGAAAAACTCGGGCTTGAACCTACAACGGAAAAAGTTGTCGATTTGAACGAAAAAGACCCTGAAAAAGGATTGAAAGCTGCAGAGGAAAGATTGAAAGCGGCAGGTTTGCCTGTAACCGACGAAAACTTGTTCATCGCAGCAGCTTGCAAAGACGCAAAACAAGATAAAGGTATCGACTTCTTGTTGGGTAAAGGCGTTGTATCGGTTGACAAATCGGCTAACGCTCCAAAAGCCCAAGCAAAAACTTCAAACGCAGATGCGTTCACCGTAAAAGTTAACGGCAAAAACTATGCGGTTAAATTTGAAGGCGGAAAAGCGGTCGTTAACGGAAAAACTTACGACGTTGACGTTAAAGAAGGAATTGAAGAAAAATCTTCTTCATCATCTTCTAAAAACTGCGACGGTACAGACGTTACTGCTCCGATGCCTGCAAATGTTTTGAAAGTTTTGGTGTCCGAAGGGGACGAAGTTACGACCGAAGATACCCTCTTCGTCATCGAAGCAATGAAGATGGAAACCGAAGTTAAATCCCCTGTAAACGGTACCGTTCAATCGGTTAACGTTTCGACGGGCGACAAGGTTGAAACTGCACAAGTTATGGCTTGCGTAGGTTAGGAGGGTTAGAAGATGCAATTAACGGAAGGTTTATTAAATCTTTGGAACTCGACGGGTATAATGAACTTTATTAAAGCCGCCGATCCTAACATCACAAGCGGGTTTGAACAATTTTTACATCAATTCGGTTCACCGATTATGATTGTAATCTGCTTGTTCTTGCTCTGGCTCGGTATCAAAAAACAGTTTGAACCGTTGCTTTTAGTCCCAATCGCATTCGGCGGGTTGTTGTCAAACATTCCTGTCTGCGACATCGCAGGACCACACGGATTTTTGGGAATTGTTTACGAAATGGGTATCCATAAAGGACTTTTCCCGTTGATAATCTTTATGGGAGTAGGTGCGATGACGGACTTCGGACCGCTTATCGCAAACCCTAAAACCTTACTTTTGGGCGGTGCCGCTCAATTCGGGATTTTCGGTGCGTTGTTGATGGCGTTGACAATGTTCGGGTTCAGCTTGCCGCAAGCTGCATCTATCGGTATCATCGGCGGTGCGGACGGTCCTACCTCGATATTCGTAACCAGCCAGCTTGCTCCTGAATTGTTAGGTGCTATTGCGGTTGCGGCATACTCTTATATGGCACTCGTTCCGGTTATTCAACCGCCTATTATGAAGTTGTTGACGACGGAAAAAGAACGCAAAATCCAAATGAAACAACTAAGAGCCGTTTCAAAGAGAGAAAAAATCGTATTCCCTCTTATGGTTCTTGTATTGTGTGCAATATTCCTACCTGACGCATGCCCGCTTATCGGTGCGTTGACGTTCGGGAACTTGTGTAAAGAATGCGGTGTAACCGACAGATTGTCAGACACTATGCAAAATGCACTAATCAATATCGTAACGATTTTCTTAGGTTTGTCGGTCGGTTCAAAACTTTCCGCAGACCAGTTCTTGACGGTACAGACCCTGTTCATTCTTTTGCTCGGTATCATAGCCTTCTCGCTTGCAACGGCTGCGGGACTTTTGATGGCAAAATTTATGAACCTGTTCCTCAAAGAAAAAATCAACCCGCTTATCGGTTCGGCAGGTGTTTCTGCTGTACCTATGGCGGCACGTGTTGCTAACAAGGTAGGTTTGGAGTGTAACCCTCAAAACTTCCTGTTAATGCACGCAATGGGTCCGAACGTTGCAGGTGTAATCGGTTCGGCGGTAGCTGCAGGTATATTGCTTTCTATGTGCAAATAGTTGTAGTATAATATAATTAAAGACATTTAAAAACAAAAGCTCAATAAAAAAAGGAGAAAAAAATGAGTACTATTGAATTTTTTACAAACGCAGAGGAATTGAAAAAATTAACTTCCGCTGCTCGTGCAACGATTACTGCTCCGTTTTTCGGCAATAACGTTGAACACGTATCTTCCGTTTCGGAAGCTTACAAATTAGCTAAAGACAGCTCGGGAACAATCGAATTAACAGGCATGCCTGTTTTTGAACCTGAAAAAATCGGTTTGCCGCAAGGTGCTAACCAATTATTGTTCAACGACGGCACGGTTGTAGGTCGTTGTGCCGCTGCAAGAAAAATCGTCGGCGAACCTAACACCGATCTTGCAAAATTGTTGCCCGTAATTCGTGAAGCTGTTTACAACACAAGAAACAGACTTATGTACAGAACGGAAGCAGTCGTAGGGTTAGACAACGACTTTATGATTAAAGCACATTTGCTTATTCCTGAAGGTTTTGAAAACATTATGTATTCTTGGATGTTGAACTTCCAATACATCAACGAAGAATACGCAAAAATGTACGAATCTTCAAGAGATATTCCTGAAGGCGACATCTTCGTATTCTCAGACCCTGACTGGTCACACCCTGACTTCCCGTACGGCTTGACATTCTTCGATCCTGAACACAACTGTGCGGCTATTTTGGGTATGAGATACTTCGGAGAACACAAGAAAGGTACTTTGACCCTTGCTTGGGGTTGTGCCGCAAGAAACGGTTACGCATCTTGCCACGGCGGTATGAAAAGATACAACCTCGAAGGCGGAAAGTCTTTCCAAGCAGCAGTATTCGGGCTTTCAGGTTCGGGTAAATCCACAATCACCCACGCAAAACACAACAACAAATACAACATCACCGTATTGCACGATGACGCATTTGTTATCAACGTATCAGACAAGTATACAATCGCACTTGAACCTGCATACTTCGACAAAACAGCTGATTACCCTATCGGTTGCGAAGACAACAAATACATTTTGACCCAACAAAACAACGGTGCAATCCAAGCCGCTGACGGTAAAGTTTACTCTATTACCCAAGACATCAGAAACGGTAACGGGCGTGCGGTTAAATCAAAATTGTGGTCACCAAACAGAGTTGACAGAATTAACGAACCTATCGACGCTATTTTCTGGTTGATGAAAGACCCTACTATTCCGCCTGTATTGAAGTTGTCGGGTGCATCTTTGGGTTCGGCTATGGGTGCAACTTTGGCTACAAAACGTTCAACCGCTGAAAGATTGGTTGCAGGCGTAGACCCTAACGCATTGGTAGTAGAACCTTACGCTAACCCGTTCAGAGTTTACCCTCTGTCAGTTGACTACACAAGATTTAAACAGTTAATCGAAGACGGCGTTGACTGCTACATCTTGAACACAGGTGAATTTATGGGTACAAAAGTTCAACCGAAACACACACTCGGTATTTTGGAATCAATTGTTGAAGGCACTGCTAAATTCCACAAATGGGAAAACTTCTCCGATATCGAAATTATGGATATCGAAGGATTTGATGCATCTTTCAGCAACAAAGAATACGCAGAACAGTTTGCAAAACGTATGCAAGACAGAATTAACTTTGTTAAATCAAGAGAAACAGAAAAAGCGGGTATCGACAAATTGCCTGCTGACGCTCTTGAAGCATTGGAAAACGTCGTTGCACAAACAAAGCAAACCGCTAACGTGTAAGACTTGGCAAATACACAGAAAAAGCGGGTGTTCAAAATATGAACACCCGCTTTTGTATTTCATTCATAATCAATAATCCATTTTCCAAGCATTTTTCATTATCCGAGCAGCGCAAGATTGTCCATAAGGATTGTCATCCGTGCAGTTATTATTGTTAACCGGGGGTAAGATTTTATTTCCGGTAAAATTCCAAAATGTAAATATGTCACGCCCTTCTCGATTCGGTTTTTTACTTCCGTTTACGTCAACAACGATCCAACCGCCATTATCAGCAGCTCCCGATGCAACATAAGAAACAGTCATTCCATCTTTTGTAGTAAAAAGGTAAAAGAAATTGTCCTCCGCACCACTGCCGTCATAATTTTTGTTATATTTATATGATGTACATTGCCCCGTATTAAACCCTGTTCCTGTTGGATTTTCGCATTTTTTTATTCCATCTAACTGCTTAATAATAGAGTTGAACGCTCTGTCAACACGATCTTGCGTATTACTGTTTCCGGTTACTCCAATTGATGAATAGTAGCATTTCATATCAAACTCACACCCTTCATCGAGTGCGGCTTGTTTTAGAGCCTGCGAAAATGTTGAATAAAATTTTTTTAACCGTTCAACATTTTGCGCATTTTGGTAATTAGTGATTAGCGTCGGCAAGGTCACCGCCGCCACCACGCCAATTATGCCAAGTGTGATAAGAACTTCGGCAAGAGTGAAAGCCCTTTTTACGAGGCGTGGAGAACCTTGTGTCCCTTCGTCTCCGTACAAGAGTGGACTATGTCCACCTTCAGCTAATGTAAAAGCTGATTTTTCTTTTTGAGTCATTTAAACCTCCTTTAATCATATAATTACATCTTTCTTGCATACTTTCCTCAAATATTCGTTAATTTACACTTATTATTATGCATTATATTACGATTTTTGTCAATATTTATGCAAAATAAAAGGTTTACATTTCGTTATAAACAAGTAGATTTAATAAAGGAGGTTGTAATGGAAAATACAAAACAATACTTAGGGGCAAGGATACAAGAGCTGAGAAAGACAAAATCACTTAAACAAGCAGAGCTTGCGGAGATTTTGAACATAGACGCCAAGCACATCAGCAAAATCGAGTGTGGCAGGTGCTTTCCTTCGTTTGAACTTCTCGACAAAATCGCCTCCGTACTTGACGTTGAACCCGCCGAACTCCTCCAAACCTCTCACCTAAAAGCAAAAGCTCAACTCATTGAAGAAATTAACCTAATTCTCCAAAACTCATCAGAAGATAAAATCCGAAAATTCTATATCGTCCTAAAAAATCTTTAACCCTAATCCTCAAACAAAAACAACTTGTACATATCAACATTCAAAGCGTTTGCAACCTTAAACACGGTCTGAACCGACGGCGACTGTTCGCCCCGCTCAAGTATCCCCATTGTTGAACGTGCAATTTCCGCCATATCCGCAAGAGCTTCCTGAGATAACCCCCGCTTTACCCGCTCCAAACGGATATTCATACCTACTTTTTTATCGATTTCATTTATTTTGATAGTCATAACATATATTATAATGCACAACTTTATAAAAGGTATATAATATAACAAAAGTTTACAGTAAGGCTTGAAAAATTGTTTAACATAGGTTATAATAAAGCCATAGGGTGGCAGTTCGCTAAAACTGCCGTAGGCTCTTTAGAGGTTTATGATACTCATCAATTATGGTGAGTATCGTTTTTTATTATGAGTATAATTATCATCATTAAGAATAAACTTAAATTATAATTATCCATAATGGCATCCCCCCTTTCATTGAAACTCTCGACCTAAAATCGATGTATATAATGTTGTGTCGAAGTTTTTCTGAAAAAAGAGCCTGACTTTTACCCTACGGTTTAAATTTTTAATGTGCGAATTGTTAACAAATTTCACCCAAAGGGTTGAAAAATTGTTGAACATAAGTTATAATAAGACCATAGGGTGGCAGTTCGCTAAAACTGCCGTAAGCTCTTTAGTAAGGAATCAGTGTTTCTTACTTATTTGAGTAAGAAGCACTTTTTAAAATGTACAAAATCAAAAATAACAGTATTAACGTTAAGTTGATATCGTTCATATTAATCCCCCCTTTCATTGAAACTCTCGACCTAAAATCGATGTATATAATGTTGTGTCGAAGTTTTTCTGAAAAAAGAACCTGACTTTTACCCTACGGTTGTTATTATTAATTATCAAAGTGCTACATTAACTCTATCCTAGCACTTAATTAAAAAAATACCCCCTCTGTTTGGAGGAGGTATTTTGTATTTTGAGATGAAACTTAGTTTTCAATCAACAAACTTGCTCCGATTACGCCTGCATTGTTGCCGAGTTCCGCAGGTACAACCTCGACGGAGTCGCCTGCAATCTTCATCGAACGTTGCTTCAAGGTTTCTTTCAACGGTTGCATAAGGTAGTCGCCCGAAGCTGCAACCCCGCCGCCGATAATGACTTTTTCGGGGTTCAAAAGATTGACGACGCTTGCTAAACCTATCCCCAAATATTCGCCCATTACGGTGAAAATTCTTTTTGCAACCGGATCGCCTGCTTTTGCCGCCTCATAGACAACATACGGTGTAATTTCAGGATTTGCAAGCTCTCTATATTTTGTAGACTTTCCGCCTTTGATGTAATCTTCAGCCATCGCAACAATCGCAGGCCCCGACGCAAACGCCTCAAAACACCCAGTATCACCGCACCCGCAAATCGGGCCGTCGTGCATTTGAAGTTTTATATGCCCAATTTCCCCGGCAGCGTTTGCAGCTCCTCGGACAAGTTTTCCGTTGACGACAATCCCCGAGCCGATACCGGTTCCAACCGTTATACAAACCAAGTTTTCACAACCTTTTCCCGCCCCAAAGTTCAATTCGCCAAGCGTTGCACACTTTACATCGTTGTCCACTCTTGTCGGGATTCCAAACTCTTCTTCTATCATCTTTCCGATAGGAATATCAACCCACCCCGGAATGTTCGGCGCAAGTTTTACGACGCCCGTTTTGTAATCGACTTGTCCCGGAAAGCCAAATCCTATTCCCTCAATGTCTTTTGGGGTTAAATTTGCCTCTTTCAATAATGCTCTTATTGCATCTTTAATATTATTTACGGTAAACTCGTACCCCAACTCCGCATGGGTCGGAATTGAGCTTGAATTAAGGATTTTACCCTCACTTGTAACCAGTGCCAATTTTACGTTCGTACCGCCAACGTCTATTCCTATCCTGTTTTTAGCCATTTTTTCTCCTTTTACTTTTTTAACTTCTGTTTTGTTTATCTATCATTAACCTTTGTTTAGCTCGATAACTTCCGACTCGTTCACCAAATTCTTGCCGATAGCTTTTTCTAAAGACGCTTTTGCGGTATTGTAAGCGTAGAGCGTGTTGTAATAGTTCAGCTGAGAATTTTGGTAGGTGACTTGAGCGTCCCTAAGCTCGACGGGGCTGGCTTCGCCGACCCTGTATCTGCCGTATGAAAGCTCGTAGTTTTCTTTTGCCTGCTTAACCTGCAAAATCGCAACGGGGATTTGGGCTTTCTTTTCCATCAAAGTCAGATATGCCGTCTGAATTTCCAAATATATTGTATTTTGGGTGTTTACGGCGTTTGAAATTTCTCTGTCGTAGAGGTATCTTGCCTCTTTTATTTCGTTTCTGATTAAAGCTCCGTTAATCGTCGGGAAGTTTAAATACGCACCGAGGTTGTAACCGTAGTTGCTATTCCAAGAAGCACCGCCTCGTTGATATTGACCTTCTAGCGAAACCGTCGGGAAGTATGCTTTTTTAACGAGTTTTACGGTTTGTTTTGCACTTTCGACACGGGCTTCGGCGGCTTTAAGCTCGGGACGCGCCTCCCTTGCAATATCCACGGATTGATTTAGGGTCAAATTCACGGGGACGTAGTTCAATTTTTCTTTGACGGAATACTTGTCGATAAACGGCACCCCCATAACGTTGTTTAGCTTTGCTATTGCAAGTTGAACGGCGTTTTCCGCTTGAATTAATTCTAATTTTGCGTTTGAAAGGTTTGTTTGGGCAATCGTTACGTCGACCTTCGGGTTCATCCCGATTTTGTAGAAGGCTTTTGCCTGGTTGTAAAACATTTCGTATTTATGAACGTTGTCGGCTGCGACATCACGACTTGCCATAGCAAGAAGAAGGTTGAAGTAGGCTTCTTTTGTTTGATAGATTACCGTGTTAATCGTCGCACTCAAAGTCGCCTTATAAACCTCGTAATCAGCACGTTTTACACTAGCCTGATTTTGGGTAATCCCAAAGTCATAAAGCATTTGTTGAAGGGTGATTTGTCCCAAAATATAGTAGTTAAAAGTCAAATTCTTGCCAAAAACATCCGACAACTGTAATTGACGTATCCTTGTATATCCCGTCTGCCAGCTGATTTGAGGGAAATAGTTTGACCAAACCTGCTTAATCCTTGCGTCCGACGCCAAAACATCGTGGAGAGCAACGCTTATTTGCGGGTTGTTTCCCAAGGCAAGCTCCAAGCACCTATCAAGCGTCATATCAACGTTTTCTTCGACCGAACCCTCTATTACGAGCGGTTTTTCTTTGGCTTTAACTTCCGACGGCAAAACTTTTTCCGCCGACGGGTATTCTTTCTCGTTAATCTTATTCCCTATGTTTTCCTTTGCCCGCAACGGATTTTGTCCGAGGATGAGTGCCAAGAGCAAACTTGCCGATATAATTTTATTGAATTTTGTCATTGTCTGCTCCTTTCTTTTTCCCGAAACGATGAGCAATATAGCGCTTAAAGTTTTCAACCGTTACGTAGAACGCAGGAACCAAGAACGTTCCGACAAACGCTACCGCCATCATCCCACCAAAAACGGTTATACCGACCGAGTGTCTGCTCGCAGCCCCCGCACCTGTCGCAAATACGAGAGGGAAAAGCCCGAGAATGAATGCTATGTTTGTCATCATTACCGCCCTGAACCTCAATCTTGCAGCCTGCCTTGCGGCGTCAACAATCGACAAACCGCTTTGGTGAGCATCTTTTGCAAACTCTATAATCAAAATAGCCTGTTTCGTACTCAACCCGATTAACATTACCAACCCGATTTGAGCGTAAATGTCAAGCGAATACCCCGAAACGTACTGGAAGAACAACGCCCCGACCAGTGCGACAGGCGAAATCAAAAGAACCGCAACGGGTAACATCCAACTTTCGTACAAAGCGACAAGGAAGAGGTATACAAACACCAGTGACATCGCCAAAATCGGTCCTATTTGCCCGCTGGAATTATGCTCCTGCAACGAACTCCCCGACCAGGCATAGCCCATGTCTTTCGGGAGAACTTTCTCGGATAATTTCTCCATTGTTGCCATCGCCTCGCCTGAGCTTACTCCGTTTCTTGCCATTCCGTTTATGGTAATCGCAGGATACATGTTAAACCTCGTTAAACTATATGGTCCTACTATCGGCTCGATTTTTACGACTGACGACAACGGAACCATTTGTCCGTATTTGTTTTTGACAAAAATCTTGTCCAAGTCGGAAGGTTTTTCCCTGTATTGAGAGTCTGCCTGCAAATAAACACGGTAAACTCTGCCGAATTTGTTAAAATCGTTTACGTAAGATTTTGCAAAATAGGACGCCAATGCGTTGTAAATCTCGGATATTTCAACACTTTGTGCCATGGCTTTTGGCACGTCAACGTTCAATTTCAACTGAGGAAGGTTTGCGGTATACGAAGAATAAACCATTGAAAATTCGGGCTGTTTGTTCGCCTCCGTCATAAGTTTTACCGCCTCGTCGTACAACTCTTGAGGCGTTCTGTTTCCTTTATCAAGGAGCTGGTACTCAAACCCGCCAAACATTCCCAATCCCGAGATTGCTGGCGGAGCAAACGATGCAATCGTTGCCGTTGGATAACCGCCAAATTCTTTTTGAACTTTTTCCAAAATATTTTCCATTTGGAGTTCTTTTTTCTTACGTTTAGACCAATCGTCAAGTTCAGAGACGACAAGAGCAGTGTTTTCGCCCGAGAACCCGACCATTGTAATAGTATTTTTTATCCCCGGAATTTGCAACAACCTTTTTTCAACATCCGTTGTAACCCCGTCCGTTCTTGACGCCGAAGAGCCGTCAGGGAGCTGGATTTGGGTAAATATTGCCCCTCTGTCTTCTGTCGGCAAAAATCCCGTAGGCAAAATTTTGAACATCCCCCAAATAAGCAGAAGAATTAATCCGAAAGTTCCGAACGTAAGTTTTGGCGAATGAATAAACTTATCCGCCCCGACAAGGTATTTATCCCTGACACCGTTAAACCAATCGTCAAATTTTTGGATAAAATCAAAATCGGCTTTTTCCTCGCCCGATTTTAAAATCATCGAGCAAAGAGCGGGCGAAAGCGTCAAAGCAACAACGGTCGAAAGCCCGATGGAAGATGCGATACAGAGAGCAAACTGTCTGAACATTTGCCCGGTAATCCCCGCCATAAACGAAACGGGAACAAATACCGCCATAAGTACCAAAGAGGTTGCCAAAACCGCCCCGAAAACTTCCAACATCGTAACTTCCGTCGCCTCTTTCGGGGATTTTCCTTCCTGAATATGTCTTTGGGTGTTTTCAAGTACGACGATTGCGTCGTCAACGACCAGCCCAACCGCAAGCACCAAGCCGAACAGGATTAAGAGGTTTATTGAGAACCCCAAAATATGCATAAATATAAATACGCCGATTAAGGATACGGGGATTGCACAAATCGGGATGAACGCTGCACGAGCCGTGCCTAAGAAGAGGTAGGTTACAATCGCAACCAGGAAAACCGCAAGCGCGATTGCACTTATAACTTCATGGATAGACTCTCGGACAAACTCCGTTTCGTCGTGCTGAATACGATATTCAATCCCCGGCGGAAAACTTTTGCTCAACTCTTCCATTCTCTTTTGGATTTTGTTTGACAAATCAACCGCATTCGCTTCAGGCAACTGTGCAACCGATATAATCGCAGAATTTTTTCCGCTGATACGTGAAAAATACGAGTAACTTTCCGCCCCGAGTTCAACACGTGCAATATCTTTGAGTTTTACCTGCGAACCGTCAGATTTCGAGCGGATAACTATTTCTTCAAATTCCTCAGGAGTTTGCAATCTTCCCTTTGTTCTTAAAGTCAGCTTGATTAACTGTTTGTTAACCATAGGCTCAACGCCCAAGTCCCCCGCCGGAGATTGGATGTTCTGTGCCGCAATCGCAGAACTCACTTCGCTTACCGAAACCCCGAGGTTTGCCATTTTTGAGGCGTCAAGCCAAATTCTCATAGAATAATCCGAAGAACCGAATACCGAAATCGTACCGACACCTTTTATACGTGCAAGTTCGTCTTTTACGTATATTGACGCGTAGTTTGCGATATATAAAGAGTCATAAGCTCCCGACGGTGCGTTCATGGAAATCAAGACAAGCCCCGGACCGCCCGTGGATTTCTTTACGGATAACCCGTAACGCTTAACCTCTTCGGGAAGTCGAGGAGTCACCAGTTGCAACTGGTTCATAACGTTTACGACCGCCATATTCGGGTCTGACCCGATATTGAAATATAGTGTCAACTTGTAACTTCCGTTCTGAGAAGTTGAGGACATATAAATCATATCCTCAACCCCGTTTAATTGGGCTTCAACGGGTGCCGCAATCGTTGACTCAATAACGTCAGAACTTGCACCCGCATACGTTGCCGTAACCACAACCTGCGGAGGGGTAATCGACGGATACTCTTCCAGCGGAAGTTGTGTCAGCATAAGCATGCCGGCAAGCATTATGACAAGCGAAATTACAATCGCAAGTTTCGGTCGTTCTATAAATATATTCCCTTTTTTCTTCTCACTCATTTAGAAATTTTTCCTCTCAAACTGTTTCTCGTAACGGGTAAATAAATTCTAATTTACGGTCTTAATCGTTACCGGCATGTTTGGTCTTACCTTCTGAATACCTTCAATTATGACCTTGTCTCCCGATTTCAAACCTTCTTTTATAATCCAGTTGTCGCCGTGCTGACCGTTAACTTTTATATAAGTAATCTGTGGCAAATTTTTGTCGTCAATCGTGAACACATATTTGCCCGCCTGATTTTCCTGAACCGCTACCAACGGCACAATCGGGGTTTTTACGGGCTTGTTGGAGTAAAGTTTTACGTTAACGTATTCCCCGTGAAGTAGCTGGTTATCGGGATTCTTGAAAGTTCCTCTCATGGTAACCGTCCCCGTCGATTCGTCGATTTTGTTGTCGTGAAAGTCCTGCACGCCGTCAAAGGCATACTTTTGACCGTCGGGGAAGTAAATCTCAACCTTGCGGGTTTGTTTAAGCGTACCGTCGGCGTTTTCCAATGCGTTATAATCGGACGCATCAAGCGGGAACGTTACATACATCGGATCCATACTGTAAATAGTTGTCAAAGGCGCACCCAACTGGCTTACAAAGTTTCCGAGAGTAACGTTTATAATCCCTACTCGTCCTTTCACCGGAGCTTTTACGTTTGTATAGCTTAAATTTCTGTTACTGTCGCTGTATTTTGCCTCGGCGGACGCTAACTGTGCCTTCAAAGAGTCCCGCTGAGAAAGGAGGTTATCGTACTGAGATTTTGCGATATAGTCTTTCTCAACAAGGTCTTTTGCACGTGCAAGCTGTTTTTCCGCATAGGTTAATTGTGCTTTTAAGTTTGCGACATCCGCTTTTGCAACGCTTGATGCGTTTGAATATTCGGCAGGCTCGATTAAAAACAGGGTCTGTCCCGCATTTACAAAATCACCTTCCTTAAAATAACTCTTTTGCAAATATCCGTTAATACGAGCGACAACGTCAACTCTGTATTTGGAAGTTACACGCCCCGGAGCCTCAAAACTTCTTATTATATCGGCATCCTTGACGGTATCAACAGTAACCTCGGGAGATTTTCGATTTTTCATGGACTGCTCGGATTTATAATTGTTATAATACGAATAACCAAACCGTGCCAAAACCGCAATAATAATCGCCAAAAGCACAATTATAATATTTTTTTTCATTATCATTTCTCTCCTATGAAACGGAAATTTACCATATCCCTGTATGTTGTAATCGCAACACTTACTATTATCGTACTTAAAGTTTGAATGTCAATATGAAAAGAGGATAATCTTTGCAGTGTATTAAGTTTATATAAAGACACCGTTTTAGTGTGATATACTGGATACAGGGAGATACAGCAAAAAAGGAGAGAAAAAGCATGATACCTATTATTGATTCAAAACGCCAGTATGCAACTATCGGCAGCGAAGTAGAAAAAGCGGTTTGCGAAGTGTTACGCTCGGGTTCGTACATTCTCGGACCGAACGCAAAGGCTTTGGAAAGCGAATTGGCAGAGTTTTTAAACGTAAAATATACTGTAGGTTTAAACTCGGGAACGGACGCACTCCATTTGGCATTGAGAGCATTGGACATCGGTGCGGGAGATGAAGTTATCACAACGGCGTTTACGTTTGTTGCAACCACCGAGGCAATCGGAATTGTCGGTGCAAAACCGGTGTTTGTCGACATTAACCCTGATACCTTCAACATTGATCCCGACAAAATCGAGGCGGCAATCACTCCGAGAACAAAAGCTATCATCCCTGTCCACCTTTACGGACAACCTTGCGAAATGGATAAGATTATGGATATTGCAAAACGCCATAATTTAAGAGTTATCGAGGACTGCTGTCAGGCAATCGGCGCAACTTATAAAGGGCAAACAGTCGGAACGTTCGGCGATTTCGGTTGCTTGAGTTTTTACCCGACAAAGAACCTCGGTGCAATGGGCGACGGCGGTTTGCTGATGATGAACTCAGAAACCTTAAGAGACAGAGTTGTTGCTCTTAGAAACCACGGCGGAGCCGTTCGCTACCACCACGACGAAATAGGTGTTAACAGTCGTCTTGATGAAATTCAAGCCGCAATTTTGAGAGTAAAACTCCCTCACTTGAAATCTTGGAACGAACAAAGACGGAAGCATGCCGCATATTATAACAAATTGTTTGCAAATTGTGCTGACATCGTAACTCCGGTTGAGGCGGCTGATACTTATTGTATTTATCACCAATACACGGTAAAAATCCCGAATAGAGATGCCGTTCACCAAATGTTGCGTGACAGGGGCGTCGGTGCAATGTTGTACTACCCTATTCCGTTGCATCTGCAAAAAGTTCACGAATATTTGGGCGTCGGTAAAGGTTCTTTGCCGCACACCGAAAAAGACACCGAACTGGTAATTTCTTTGCCGATGTTCCCTGAACTTACGGAAGAAGAACAGGATACCGTCGCAAAGACATTGATTGAATGTATCGAAAAATCAAAATCAGCATTAGCAGTATAAATGTATAAGTAATAATTGTTCATAAATGAAACCTCGCCCCCGATAGCAATATTAGGGGCGTTTTTTTACTCTCAAAATTGCGGACTGAATTTCATCAAGACGACTGTTAACTCCGATTTTGAGTCTTGTTTTGTATTTGATTAATAATTTGTTGAAAAATAATATATCGTGTTATGGTCTGAATTGGTTGCAATTCCTGAGCTGAAAGAATTATTCGGGATGTCATGGTTACTTTTATGGATTATACAGTATTCCTTGGCCCCTTCACTGCTCAAACGGGATATGTATTCGGTATGCCCTACGGAGGGAAGTTGTTCCTCCTTCAACAATTCGGTACTCGGGCATTTTCGCATAATCTCCGAGTCAACGTATTCCTTATCCTTTGTGAACCGCAAATAAAAAATATCATACCCGTCAAAGGAATTTTCAAGGAAAAAATAGTAATCGGAAATATCTTCCGGCAATTTTTTTGGAAAATGTTTGAAATATTCGGGCGTATAATCCAACGTAATTCTGTCTAAATTTCGTTCATAAGCACTCTTTGACGGCGTCGTCGGATCCGTGTTAAACATATCCGGATACATTAAAAACCAAACCATAAAACAACACCATATCACCCCAACAATTATAATGCCACCGGCAAATATGAGTTCAAGCTTGCGGAATTTAAATTTCTCTGCAATGATATGTATAAAGTATCCCACAGCAAATAAAAAAGAAAAAATAATAAAATTTGACGAATTGGAAAAAAATGGTTCGTACCCTGAAAGCGAATAGCTCAATAAAAAGCACGTTACCGCAAAAAAGATAATTCTGTTTAATGCCCCTTTGTTCACATATTAATTTTATCACAAGCTTAAACAATTTGTCAAGTATTTTTACTGTCCGGGAGGTCTGAAAATATCAAACTCCAGCAAGGTTCGATGAAATAGTGATTAAGTTTTTACGGCGGACAAGTCTGCAGAATTGGTAAAATTGTACTTTATCTAATTCCCCTATACAACTTAGTCACTTAATCACTAAAAATGTCGCCCCGCCCTACGAAAAAACTCCCCATCCTAAAAGACAGAGAGTTTAATATTTTATAAATCGGATATTTCAAACTACGCTTGAGCTTCCGCGGTTTCTGCCGCCGTAGCCTCTTCAGCCGCCTTAGCTGCAGCCGCTTCTTCGGCAGCTTTCTTTGCTTGTGCTTTCTTTGAAAGTTTTACCGTTTCGTTCTTTTTGTAGTTCAAAGTACCGTCTTCGTTGCAGTTTTTCATCAAGTATGCAACGGTTTCGGTCGGTTGAGCACCCTTCTTAACCCATTCTTGAGCTGATGCCAAATTCAACTTCATTTCTTTTGTCTTAGGGTTGTAGTGCCCCAATTCTTCGATAGGTCTGCCTTCTCTTTTTGTTGTTGAATTGATTACGATAACTCTATAAGTAGGGTTTTTCTTTGCACCCAATCTTTTTAATCTGATTTTTAACATTTGTTTTTCCTTCTTATTAATTTGTACTTTCTTCGGAATGTCAACCGCCGCTTGTTAACCTTCCTTGAACAAGGCTAAGAGGAATTGCCCGTCCATATTTTCATATAACCATGAACATACCCCGATTGCAAGTTTTATTATATATATTACGAAATATTAAGCATTGTTTTAAAAAAGGGCAATTTTGCGAAGTAAATAAACTTTATATAAATACGGGGACAATAATGTACCGAGGGATAAAAGGAGTCAGTAAAAATGACAAGATTAGGAATTAGCAATCCATACTGTTACGTAAGAAGTCCGTACCAAGACAACGGCACTCAAAACGAACTTGCTTTAATGTACAGAAATACCGCATTAAAGGATTCGCTTGTCAGCGGAGCTTTAGCATCTTATCCTTACGGTTACACAACCAATTTTACGGGACAAAACGTACAAGCTGCGATGCTTGACACAAACATTCCTTATCCGATGGCTGTTGGTATCAACAACGGAATTAACGGGATTTTTCAATACCAAAACCCGCAAGACGCATTTGCTGCAGGAGCTGCAGCAGGGAGAAGAACCGTTTTGATAACCGAATTTTCTACATTACAAAGCGGTGTACAAGCTCTTATCACGGGATTGGAAAACCTTTCTAAAGCCCAAGGGGTAACTGCTGCTCAAAAAACAGAAATCGCAAGATTAATCGGGATTGCCAACAAAATTTTGGCAGCTCTTGAAAAAATTCAAAACAACAGAAATGAACAAGTTTCGGTTGCGTTGCAGGAAGTTGAAGCTCTGAAAGGTTTGTTCGTTCAATTAAAAGGACAAGCGGAAGAATTGGCAACAAAAATTGCAAGTGGAAACACAACACCGACGACACCAACCGACAACAATACTCCGACAGTTGATGTTGACGGCGATAACGGTATTCCTGAGGCAACAGGCGAAACCTTGGAAGATATTCAGAACCAATACAAAACGGAATTGGTTCCTCTTATCAATCAAGTTTTGACCGAATGCAGAGATACAATGACTCCGCAGGAAAGGCAAACCGTTATTAACAAAGTAAAAGAATTGAAACAGGCTATTAAAGACAAAAAAGAAGTTGAGGAAGTTAAAAAGATTTACAACGAAATAGTAGAAATGGTAGGCAAACATATGGAAAATGCTCCATTCATTTCGGCTTATAAGGAAGCAGGTATCGGAGAAGCAATTAAGGAAATTATGGATCCTAACAACAAGGAAGTTTCCGCTGCCGATAAAGCTGCTGTCAAGAAAGCAAAAGCAAAATACGATGCGGAAATGAAAAAGCCAAACAATGCAACGGGAAAAGAAGATGCATTTGAAGCTCTCTACAAAGCAATCCAAAAGATTGACGAAAAAGGAACAGCTGAAGCAGGAAAAATTTGCTCTAAGATTTACGAACTTGCAAACGGCACCGACTGGACAAGCTCTCAGGAAGCTGCTTTAGAAAGCACAATTAAAAGCATTAATCAATACAAGGTAATTGACATTTTGGATCAATGGACTAACGGCGGATACGTCAGTGCAACGGGTGACAAGTACGGATTGATGGAAACAGTGTTTGGAGAATTTAAGGCTCAACCAAAGGTAAAAAAAGAGCTTGCCGAACATATGTTGAAACAACTCGAAGCGGTTGCCAAAAAACGTAAGGTTAATATCAGTGCCGAAGCGGGTATCATCAGAGGCGAAATCAAGGATACGTCATTCTTCAGCGTTTGGAATTACAGTGCAATTTATAACGCATTCAACTCAATCCATGCAAAGCTCGGCAACCCGATAACCGATGTCGACAGACAGGCTGCTGCAGTTAAACAGGAAGCAGTCGAACAACAAACTCCCGCTGACGAACAAGCCGCTCGTAAAGCTGCTTAAACAAAGATAAAACATAAGTTATACACAAATATTTGAAAAGGTTTAATCATGAGAAATCAAGAAAATTTTATATTAGTGTTCCTCAATGTGAAAAAAGGGCGAATAAGATATTTGCCCGAACGGTTAGTGTAGTAAAGTGAATGTAAGCCTTTCAAATATTTTGAAAGGCTTTTTTTGCCGTTTGACGGACAAATAGCAATCAAACTTAATATAACTAGCCACGGACATACTTTTGTAGTATCATTGAGACAAGATTAGTTTACAGATTAGGGAACGAGGTGTTTTATGGCAATCAGATTTGACGCGGGAGAAGTAATTACGGCTATGGTTACGCCGTTTGACGCAAAAAGAGAAATCGATTTTAACAAAGTGGAAGAGCTTACGGATTACCTGGTAAAGCATGGTTCCGACACCCTTCTTGTTGCGGGAACGACGGGGGAAGGTCCGACATTGACCCACGAAGAAGAGTTTGAGCTGTTGAGTACAATCAAGCGTGCAAACGAATTTAGGGCAAAAGTCATAATGAACGCGGGTTCAAACTCCACCGAGACCGCCGTAAAATCGGCAAAATGGGCTGAAAAAGAAGAGGTTGACGGGATTTTATCAGTTGTACCTTACTACAACAAACCCTCTCAAGAAGGTATGATTGCTCATTTTTCGGCGATTGCCGAGGCGACTTCATTGCCGATAATTATCTACAACATTCCGGGGCGGACGGGGGTCAATATGAAACCCGAAACAGTCGCAAAGCTCGCAAACAAATACGACAATATTGCGGGAATTAAGCAAAGTTTCGGCGATATGGACGCGGTTACCGAACTGAAAATGCTCTGCCCCGACGACTTTTCGATATATTCGGGCGACGACAGCTTAACCTTACCTATGTTGTCGTTAGGAGTCAGAGGCGTTGTGTCTGTTGCATCTCACCTCTTCGGCGTCGAGATGAAGTCTATGATAAGAAACTTTAAGACAGGGGATGTAAAGGCGGCATTAAATATGCACAGAAAATTATATCCTGCGTTTAAAAAGTTGTTTATGGCACCAAACCCCGTTCCCGTAAAGGCAGCTTTAGCACACACCGGAATTTGTTCCGACTATGTAAGACGTCCGCTGGTTGAGCTTACGCCTGACGAGAAGGAAGAGTTGTTTGCGGTCATAGACAGATATAAAATTGATTAGCCCATACAGGCTATCAATTTTATTTTATTATTTGATAAGATTATAAATAAGGAAAATAAAAAAGGGT
>CAMAML010000004.1 GCA_945836835.1 uncultured cyanobacterium
TTAAAATTTCCTTATACCCCAGTATAACATATTTTTTCTGTTTTGCAACATTTTTTTTAAATTTATCGACATTTGTTTCTACTTATTGTAGACATAGATAATTTTGAGCATAAACAAGCCACCGTCAACTGCAGACAAATTTCTTTCGTTTTATTCACCAAAGCTATACCTAAAATTCTACTAAAAAACATATATTTGGATGATGTATATTTTTGATTTATGGCATATAAATGGATATACAAAAAATAAAGGAGATTTGAAATTATGAGTACAAAAAACTTTCAGGAAATGATTGACAACTACCAAGGCGGAGATTTGGATTTGTCGGGTTGCGATTTGAAGAGTGTAACGTTAGACCACGTAGACGGAAGCCTCAACTTGTCAAAGGCAAACATCGGCTCATTGGAAATCGGGTACGTAAGCCACGAATTGAACATGTCGGGTGCTACCGTTAAGAAAATCGTTAACCCTATCGACGCTGAGAGCGTTATTATGACGGGTGCGTCGATTAAAAAATTGCCTGCTCACGTTTATACAAATTATTTTGATATTTCAAAAAGTAATATTACTAAACTTTGTTCTGACATCAGGGTCAACACTCTTAATATGAGAAACACGAAGTTGGAACAATTCCCTAAAGAAATGAACGTAAGAAGATTGATTGTTGACACAAAAACCGCAAAGAGCCTTTCTTTGAACACAATCAGCCAATGCGAAACCATCGAAATGGACGGAACTTCTTACGGTCGCATGAGTTCAAATGATTGGAACAGCTTTGAATTTTGCAGCGTAAACGAAACTTGCACTTGCGGTGCTTGCTAAGTTTAGCGGAAAACGTTTGTAAAAAAAATTTAAAGGAGCGGTGAAATTTTTCCCGCTCCTTTTAGGTTTTTTAATTCCGCTATAACTCCGATTTCTTCTTATGTTTCTTTAACTCTTTTTCGTCGCAGTTCATCCAACGACTCATATGTTCAATCAATTCATCCGTATGATACTGAACGGCATGTTCTGATTTGTGGTGGATGTCCGCAATATGGCAGTGCATAGCCTGTTCAACCTCAATCAATGCTATATTATATTCATACATTGAAATAGCATACTCAAGTAACGCCTCGTGATAGTCCACTCTTGCGTCCTGCATTGCGGTGTAGTCGGTTTTTCCCGCCTTATAATCTCTCAAAACAATATCCAGCACCTTGACGGAAGTTTCCGCTTCTACCTGTGCGACGGCAATCTGTCTTTCCGCCTTATCTAACGTGTTAAGTGCCTGTTTTACCCTGAAAAACAAGTCTTTTTTGAACAACTCAATCTCGTTTTGTGCAAGATTGACTTGGGCTTCCGCCTTCTTAATATTGTTTCTCAGGTGCATTGCATTAACCGACGTCGACATCGTAACCCCGACGGACAGGCTGTTGTTCCCGCTCATTACGTTATTGTTGTTGTAACCGTAGCCAACATCCGCAAACAAATCGGGAAGGTACGTCTTTTTTATGTAGATTAAATTCTGTTCCATAGCCTTTTCCATCGCTTCAAGCCCCCTTAAATCAGGGCTGTTTCGGTAGGCTATCTCAACCGCATCTTTTTTGTCAAACGGGAGTTGTCTGTACGAAAACGGCTCGACCGGTTCTTCCGTAATGTATTCGTCCACGTAGTTGTAAGTTTTTGTCAAAACTATGTCGTAATCTATTTGTCTATCGAGGTACATCGAATTGTCAAGGTCGATTTTGGCGTTCTTCAAGTCGTTTTCCGCCCGTATGTATGCAATTTTTGCCTCTTTGGTTCTGAGAATTGCGTTTTCAACGTCCGCTTTATGGTTGAAGTCTTTAGTGTGAAGATTTTTAGCCTCTTCCAAAATAGTTTCCGCAATTTTAAGGTTGTGGACTGCAAACTGCAATTTAGACTGTGCCAAAAGCAGGTTGTAATACTTAATCTTTACGTCAAAAAGGGTTCTGCAAAGACTGTCCATAAACTCGTATTCGGCGGCAATCTTGTAAAACTCTTCCATCCTGATGTTTGCCGTGGTCTTGCCGAAATTCCAAATGAGCTGCTGCAGAGCGACCGAAACATTCGGCAGGTCTCTGTAGTCCGAAAAATAATATTCCTTGTTGGAGTTATTTTGATGAGTAAATCCGACGCCCGCGCCCAGTGTCGGAAAATATTCGGACTTGGCTATCCCGAGGTTACTTTTTGCAACGTCAAGGTTGTATTTTTGGCGTTTAATAAGCGGACTGTTGTTGAACGCAACCGCAACGCAGTCCTGTATGGTCAAAATGTCGCCGTCTTTAATTTTTACGACACGGAACAGGTCGCCCTCGTCATCTTCGTACGGGGCATGGACTTTCGACACGTCCTCAATCGCAAAAGCCTTGTCGCACGCTCCAAAAAGACTTAATCCCAATAAAAATATTATACTCAATCTTCTGATTTTCAAATTCATACTATAATTATATCCGATTAAGATTATCAATCAAGGGTTTTACAGCGGGCGGAATTTATCGAAAAATATTTTTTCGTGCTACAATTAGAAAAAAAGGAGCAGTTATGCCGATAGATTTCAACCCGCATTTTATTTTCAACCAAAACAGCAACGTACAGCAAAAAATCGTCAATCGACAGGCGATTGGTGCAAGCGGTGCGGGCGGGGACACATTTGTAAAACAAGTTAGGCAAGACCTTACCCCGACCCCTTACGACGGGGTGAAGATTACCCAAAAAACTTTCGGCAAAATCGAAAAGACGGGGGAAGTTGCGACTCTTTATACAATCACGAACAAAAACGGGGCAAGCGTTGATTTGTCGACTTTCGGGGCAACGATTACCTCAATAAAAGTTCCCGCAAAAGACGGGACGATAAAGGACGTGACACAGGGTTACGACAGTGTAACTCCTTATGAAAAGTCGCCCGTCGGGCATGCCGGCGGGACTATCGGACCATATGCCAACAAGATTATGGGCGGGAAGTTTTCTCTAAACGGGAAGGAGTTCAGCCTCGAATGTAACAAAGACAACGGCAGAACCCACTCGCACGGCGGAAGTGACGGGTTTGATACGAAAAACTGGAAGGCAAAAGTTTTAAAAGACGGGGTGGAATTTTCTTACACAAAAAAAGATATGGAAAACGGCTATCCCGCAAACGTTGACGTGACGGTTACTTACAAATTTGATAACGACAACAACCTTCGGATTTTGTACGGTGCAAAGTCGGACGGGGACACGATTTTGAACCTCACGAACCACACGTATTTCAACCTTGACGGGGCTGAGAACACCGGGGAAAATTCCGTATACGAGCATATAGTAACTTTACCAAATTCGTCAAAAATTACCGAGAACAGCGAAATTGCCGTTCCGACGGGGAAATTTCTTGACGTGAAAGGAACCCCGTTTGATTTTTCAACGCCAAAGAAAATCGGCGAGGTCATAAATTCCGACGACGAACAGATAAAAATCGGATCGGGATTTGACCAAAACTACTGCGTGGACAATTACGACGGGAAGAGCTTGGTCGAGGTTGCGGACGTAAAATCCGAAAAAACGGGGATACGGTTAAAGGTTTCTACAAACCTTCCGGGGTTTCAGTTTTATACGGCAAACCACCTCGGAAAAACCGCACAGCCTAACGGAAAGCACGGCTCAAGGTACGAAAAACGTTCGTCTTTTTGCGTAGAACCCCAGTTTTTCCCGAACGCAATCAACACTGAAACCTTTGACGAAAAGGGGTTTTTAAAATCGGGCGAAGAGTTTTTGAGAGAAATCAAGTATTCGTTTTTTATAAGTGATTAAGTTGCATCCAACAATTTGTAATCGGATAATTTTACCAATCTCGCGGACTTGTCAACCGTAAAAACTTAATCACTTAATCACTTATAAAAATGTAACTTTTTGTAAAAAACAACCCCTATCATGTGGCAAAAAAAATTTTTATCGGGTTTAATATAATGGGTTACGGATATGATTACGGGAATTAACAGCGGAAATATCAATCCATATTACAAAAGTTTGGGGAATAGGCATACAAAAGTTTCGCCCGCCCCGTCTGAGGATTTTAAACAATTCAAAGAGAACGGGACAGGGCAAAATATACGGTTTGGTTCTACAAATTTACTGTATAACTACAAACAAAAAAACGGATTTGGATCGGAATGCTTGGCGGGAAATACCCGTACAAGCATTTTTTATATAAACGATTACCACGGCAAAGCGATTAATATGGAAAGAACGGTTACGGCGTCAAACATCTTTGACCAACAAAACTCGGGACGACACACCGACAAACTGAAACTTGCCTCGGGCGATATTATGCTCGGGGAAGACCCAAAAGTAAACAAAATTGCGGTAAAATTCATGAACTACATAGGGATTACCGCAACCGCCGTCGGAAACCACGAATGCGATATGAAGTCGCAACATTTTATCGACACAATTCAGGCGTCAAAACAAAAACTTCTTGCCTGCAACCTAAAAACCTCCGCCGACAGCCCGATTAACAAATACGTGGAAAAATCTTTTATACAGGAAGTTAACGGAAACAAATACGGGATAATCGGGGTTCTGCCGACTGACATTATATCAAGAGTGAAGTACGGAAAAGTATTTCAGGATCAAAAAATTACGCCCGTCAGTATTGACAAAACCATTCAATGCATTCAACAGGAAGTTGACAAACTCAAAAAACAGGGGGTTAACAAAATTATCCTTCTTTCTCACAGCGGTTACGGCTACGACATAAAAATCGCGAAGAACACCGACGGGGTAGACATCATTCTTGGCGGACATTCACACAACCTCATAAAAGACATCGAAAACGGCAAGAACCTCTTCCTCTCGAAATCGGGCGAACCCGTCGTAATCACTCAAGCGGGACGTGACGGCAAGAACTTTGGGGTCTTGAACGTCGAGTTTGACAAAAACGGAATTATCAAAAAAGTTCAAAACAACGTCAGCACCACACGAATTTTCTCAAGAAACGCCGTTGCAAGAAAAGTGTTTGAAAAAATTCAAGGCAAAGCACAGGTTCTCGGAGAAATAAGAACGGCACCGCCGATTTTGCAAAACGACCTTATCGAGCCGAACGCTCTTGCATACTACGGGCTTGACGAGATGAGAGACTTGGCGGGAGCGGATATCGCACTTGTCGGGGCGGCAAACATCAGAGGGTATGTTGAAAAAGGTAAGATAGATACCGGCACAACCTGCGAAATTTCACCGTTCAAGAACAAAATCGTAAAAGTTAAGTACACGGAAAAAGAAATTGTTGATGCGATAAAATTCTGTGCAAAATCTTTCGTCAACGTCAACAACAAACCGGGGATAATGTATGTTTCGGGGTTAAAGTATACGGTTTCAAAGAACGGGCTTGTGTACGATATGAGCTACTTAAAGCGTGACGGAACGGAAGAAAAAATCGATGTCGAAAACCCGAGAGAGGACAAGATTTATTCGGTTGCGATAAACGATTACTACTCGAGCGGAAACGACGGCATGACAATGCTGAATAAGATTTTCGAGGCGGAAGAACGCTACGACTGGGACTTGAATTATGCGATAGAACAACGTATTTTGAACACAAAAGGTCCCGTTGACATCCTCGATGACGGCAGAATAAAAATTGTGGATTAATTTGTTTTTTTGTTATAGACTTATCTTATGGAAACGGAAATTAAACAACTTTTAAATAAGCTAAGTCCTCGCCTTGAGAACTTGAAGGAGTGTCTTTGACCCGGACGGGCTAAAAATGAGGCTTGAAGAACTCGAAAAGGAACTTCAAGACCCGAACATATGGAACGATACAGCAAAAAGCTCTTCATTAGGAGCAAAACTCAAAGAGGTCAAAGAGAACCTTTCACTTTGCAACAGGTGGCAGGGGGTGCTTGACGACGCGCAAATCGCCTTGGAGATGGGGGACGAGGAACTTTTGGCGGAAAGTTTTGAAGGGCTGAAAGCACTCGAGGCGGAGTTTGACAAATTTGAAGTCCGGCTTATGCTGAGCGGGGAATACGACGACGCCGACGCAATCGTAACGATTAATGCGGGGGCGGGTGGCACTGACGCACAGGACTGGGCGAGCTTACTTTTGAGGATGTATTTGAGGTGGGCGGAAAATCATCATTGGAAAACGGAATTGCTCGACAAACTCGACGGTGACGAGGCGGGGATAAAGTCCGCAACGTTTAAAGTTGTCGGGAAATTTGCGTTCGGCTACTCAAAGGCGGAACGGGGGGTTCACAGGCTGGTAAGGATTTCACCGTTCAACGCAAACGGCAAACGCCAAACGAGCTTTGCTTCGGTAGAGGTTTCCCCGATTATAGAAGATTTTGAGAAGACAATCGTCATTCCGCCCGAAGATATTGAGCTTGACACCATGCGTTCGGGCGGTGCGGGCGGTCAAAACGTCAACAAGGTTGAAACGGCGGTACGCCTCGTCCATAAACCGACCGGGATAGTCGTCAAATGCCAGCAGGAACGCTCCCAACTCCAAAACAGAGCAAACGCCATGCAAATCCTTGTCTCAAAACTTTTGGCACTAAAGCAGGCGGAACACGAAAAAAAACTTGCCGAACTTAAAGGCGAAACGGCAGATATAAATTTCGGCTCACAAATTCGCTCGTACGTTTTCCACCCTTATAAAATGGTAAAAGACCACAGGACGGGGTTTGAAGTAGGCAACGTAGACGCAGTCATGGACGGAGACCTGGACGGGTTTATCGAGGCGTTTTTGAAGTCCGAAGCCCGGAGTAGTGGTTAAGTTTTTTAAGTCAGCAGAATTGGGGTAATCTGACAACGCCCAATTCCCCGATACAACTTAGTCTTAATAAAAAACGCAGGTTCTATAGAACCTGCGTTTTTTTAATCGGATAAAAACTAGTCTTTTGCGTGACCTGCGGTACCCAATACATCTCTCATCTTGTGCATAACAAGTTCTTTTACGGCTGTTCTGCCCGGACCCATGTATTCACGCGGGTCGAATTTTTCAGGGTGTTCGATGAAAAATTCTCTGATAGTAGAAGTCATAGCCAATCTCAAGTCGGTGTCGATGTTGATTTTAGCGACCCCGTGCTTAGATGCGTAGTTAAGCATTTCTTCAGGAACGCCTTGAGCGTCAGGCAAGTTTCCGCCGTATTTGTTGCACTTGTCAACGAGTTCTTTCGGAACGGATGAAGAACCGTGAAGAACGATAGGATAATCGCCGAAACCTGCTTCTTTCAAAGCGTCTTTGATTTCTTTCAATCTTTCAAAGTCTAATTTTGCTTCGCCCTTGAATTTGTAAGCACCGTGAGATGTTCCGATAGCGATAGCCAAAGAGTCACAACCTGTTTGTTTTACAAACTCAACCGCTTCTTTAACGTTAGTGTATTTAGCGTCTTTAGCATCAACGTTAACGTCATCTTCAACGCCTGCCAATTTACCGAGTTCAGCCTCAACGGAAACCCCTCTTTCATGAGCGTATTCAACGACTTTCTTTGTAAGTGCTACGTTTTCTTCAAACGGAAATCTCGAACCGTCGATCATGACAGACGAGAACCCGCCGTCGATACAAGATTTACAAATTTCAAAATCGGCACCGTGATCCAAGTGCAAAGCGATAGGTACGGTAGTCGTAGCCAAAGCAGCTTCAACCAACTTGATAAGGTAAGTTTGGTTAGCATATTTTCTTGCACCTGCAGAAACCTGCAAAATGATAGGTGATTGAGTTTCTTCGGCAGCTTCCGCAATACCTTGCAAGATTTCCATGTTGTTAACGTTGTAAGCCCCGATGGCATAACCGCCCGCAAGAGCTTTTCTGAACATTTCTCCTGTTCCTACTAATTTTCTTTCACTCATGTGAGTTCTCCTTCTTTTTTGTAATAATATTACACACAATAAAAATATAACAAACAAAAGAATATTACAAGTTTGGGTTTTGCAGGGGGCCGGGAGCAGAAGCATGAGCGAAGAAAAGTTTTTCCGAAACTTTGGGGGCGGGGTTTTACAAATCCCGAAAACTGTGGTATAATCGGCGTATGAATGATATACTAATTCTGTACGTACTTTTAAGAAGAGAGTTTACGATGTACGCAATCGCAAAGGAAATCTCGACGCGGTTTGCACCGTACACCGTACCGAGTTTCGGTGCAATAAAACCTGCCCTCAGACGACTTGAGGAAAAAGAGTTCATCACCTCGTCAAAGGTCATGTCCGAAGGCGGTCGTCCTTCGGTTTACTATTCGCTCACCCCGAAAGGAAGAAAAGGGCTTGCGGCTCTTATTCTTGAGCCGCTTACGGAAAACCCGCTCCAGTTCATCCCAAACGCAAAAATAAGGTTATCCGTTGCGGATATTCTGACGCCTGAAGAGCGGGGACAACTTTTTTTGCACCTCAAAACCCTTGCCCTGACGTTTAAGCGGGCTGCTGAAGGTGTTTTAGAGAATGAGTATATCCAAACCAATTTTTATCAGCGAATTTTGCTTGACAATACGGCGGTAGAATACAATAATTTGATGAATGTTATAGAAGGATTTGAAAAAGACAATGCCCGCAACAGTAAATAAAGTTATCGAAAACTCCATAGCCGAAGAATTGGAAATCGAGGCGGGCGACGAGGTTCTCTCGATTGACGAATGCCCCATGCAGGATATGATCGACTACAATTTTATGTGCAAAACCGATTTTTTGACCCTCGAAGTTAAGAAGAAAAACGGCGAAGTTGAAGTTATTGAGATTGAAAAAGATTTTGACGAAGATTTGGGGATAGTCTTTGAGAGTGCGGTCTTTGACAGGGTGAAACCTTGTCTTAACCACTGTATCTTTTGTTTTGTCGACCAGCAACCGAAGGGGTTAAGGGATACGCTTTACGTGAAGGATGACGATTACAGGCTGTCGTATTTGCAAGGGACGTATATTACGCTCACAAACCTTACGGAGAAGGACAAAGAGCGGATTTGTCGTATGCACTTGGGACCTTTTTACGTGTCGGTTCACACGACAAACCCCGAACTGAGGGTAAAAATGCTCAGAAACCCGAACGCAGGCAGGGCATTGGACAATTTGCAGTGGTTTCGGAAAAACAAAATCCCGTTCCATGCACAAATCGTTCTTTGTCCGGGAATTAACGACGGGGTCGAGCTTGAGCGAACCTTGTCCGACCTTGAAAAACTTAAAAACACCGTATTGTCGATAGCGATTGTCCCCGTGGGGATTACGAGATTTCGGGAAGAAAGTTTAAGACAGGTTGATAAGGAGTGTGCAAAACGCACGATAGAGATTGCGTCGAAGTATAAGAAGGCGTGCTGTTCGGACGAATTCTTTTTGATAGCGGAAGAGGAAATTCCGCCCGCAAAGTATTACGGCAAGTTTTCGCAGCTTGACGACGGGGTCGGCTCGTTGAGGTTTTTAGCGGAAGATTTTAAAAAACTGGATTTCCCGAAAGAGATTTCTAATCAGAAGAAAATACTTTTTGCGACCTCGGTTGCGGCGTATCGAACGGTTGAAAAAATCGGGGAAGAGTTGAGCAAAAAAGTCAAGAACCTCTCCGTTGAAACGGTTGCGGTACGATCAAATTACTGGGGGAAGGATATAACGGTTGCAGGACTAATTACTACGGACGACTTAATACGGGACGTGAAGGACAAAGACTGCGATGTTGTCGTAATCCCGTCGGTAATGCTCAGACCTTATACGGAAAAGTTTTTGGACGGCAAGGACTTGAATTTTGTAAAACAAGCAACGGGCAAAGCGTTTTTTGTCGTGAAGAATGTTTATTCGATGAAAGAAGTCGGCGACCTGCTGAACACCTGGCGGTAGAGGGGGATTGCGTATATAAGGGGCTTTTAACGTTCATTTTGGCGTCACACAACTTCCCTCAGCCTTAAGTCACTACACAAGTACACCCTACGTCCGCTACTCGTTACGGACGAACTCAATATGGTATCCCAGCACATCCAATATCTGTTCTACCTCTTCAAACTTTATGGTGTTTCGCCTTATTTTATTAGTAATATTGTTTCCTATCACACTCTTGCCCGTGCGTTCGGTTAAAACGGCACATACATGCTTCAATGTAGTGCCATTTTGGGCTATTAAACTCTTTAATTCGTTACGTATATTCATTTATTTATTATACAAGCACTTGACAATTTTGCATAATCATGATATAATCAAACTATAATGCAATATTTATTGTATTATAGTTTGTTATAGTAAAAGAATTGGCACGAGAAGTTGCCGGAAAGGGTATGAAATGGACAGCAGAAAGATTTCGAAATCAGCATTCACCTTAGCAGAAGTTCTTATCACATTGGGTATCATCGGCGTAGTAGCCGCAATGACGATGCCTACGTTGTTGAACTCGACACAAGGTGCACAGTACAGAACGGCTTACAAAAAGGCGTTATCGGTATTGTCACAAGCAATCGTATTGAACGTAGCACTTGACGACTACGACACATCACAAACCACTGCGACAGCTACAACTGATACGGGGGCAACATTGTACAACTTATTTAAGAACAGAATGAACGTAGTTGCAACCAACGGACAAGGCTGGGCAGTCGGGACACTAGCTGAAGGTGTAGCAGCAGGATCTGAGGGAGATACAAGAGTTAAATTTGGTGACAGTGCAACCTCTAACTATACATTCTTCTTTAACGACGGTATTGTATTGACATTCAAGAATGATGAAAAAGGTTGTACAGACGCAAAACCTTGTAAAGGTGTTATTGACGTAAACGGAAACAAGAACCCTAACAAAGTTGTTTCATGTGACGGAACGACAACAGGTACATCTTGTTCGGTTGACAGCCCGACAGACGTATATCCTATCAGATTTGTCGGACAATCGATATATCCGAACTCGGACGCAGCAAGAGCGGTTATGTATTCGGGCAAATAATGACAAAAAAATTTACGATATCTTCGAGCGAATCCTGTCCTTTCTGGATTCGCTCTTTTTTTATTTTTCTGAACTCATAATCTTTGTCCGTACCCTCACCACAAAATGTAAACTTTTGTAACAAAAGCTTGAGTATGACGCAATTATATACTTCAAAAATACTTTATATAAATATAAGCAATAACGAATTAAATAACACGAGATTTATAAACACACTACTACTACACACTAACCTTCTACACACACGAGGAATCCACAAAAGATTCCTTTTTTATTATGCTTTTGGAGAAAAACGAAGAGAGCTTGCGGTTAGCTATACACCCGCAAGCTCTACCTCCATAGAGTAAATCTATTTTTTATGAAAAATATTTTGACGCGTCAATGCGTTCTCTTTCGGCTTCGGCAGCTTCAAAGAACGGTGCCTGCTTGATACCCAAAAGCAGTGCGACAAGTGACGTCGGGAAGATTTCCACTGCATTGTTTAATTCTTTTACCGCTGAGTTGTAAAATCTTCTTGCTGCTGCGATGTGTTCTTCCTGTTCCGAGTATGTTTGCATCGCTTGTATCATTGTTTGGTCGGATTTTAATTGCGGATAGTTTTCGACCGCAACTTTCAGCTGCCCCATTAAAGTGCTGATTTTGTTGTCCAATTCCATTTTTTGAGCCGCGTTCTCGTAACCTTGCGGCAACTCTGCCGCCTGAGCTCTGAGTCTTGTGATGTCCGTCAATAATCCGCGTTCGTGTTCCATAAATTTGTTTGCGATAAACAAAATATTCGGGATTAGGTCGTATCTCTTTTTCAACTGAACATCAATGCTTGAAAACGCCTCTTTCATATTATTCTTTTTGGTGATAACGCTAACGTATAATAGCCACAAAATAAATAGCACGACAATGGTGGTAATGATAAAGCCCGTGTTGCTTGTGAGCATGTACGGCACAAACTGTTTTTCCATCTTAAATCCTTTCTCTGTTCCCGAGTGTACCGTTTAAGTATACCACTTTTTTTAAGAGTTTAAAATCGATTATTTGAAGGATTAAGATTTATTTAAACGTCCAAAAATCTTTTTGGAACATAACCAAAAATGGTATCAATTCAAGCCTTCCGACGAGCATGTTAAAGATGATGATAATTTTTGATACGACGTGAAGGTGGTTAAAAGACCCCATCGGACCTATTGCACCGAACCCGGGACCGACGTTGCCAAGCGACGTGATAGCGGAAGTCAGCCCGATTGTGTGGTTTTGCTCCAACAGGGTAAGCATGGTTGCGGTTACTCCAAAAATAAAGAAATAGAAGAACACAAAGATTACGACCTGCCGTATAACGTCTTGGGAAACCTTTACCCCGTCGATTTTGACGGGCAAGACGGCGTTCGGGTGCAGGATTTTTATAATCTCGTTTTTCATGTTTTTCAAAATCAAAAGCCACCTTGTCATCTTAATTCCACCGCCCGCAGAGCTTGCACAGGAGCCGAAGAACATCACGATGAACAGCAGAATTTGTGCCGAATACGTCCAGCCGTTAAAGTCGACGCTCGCAAACCCCGTCGAGGTCATAAGGCTTACGACCTGAAAAAATGCGTGCCGCAAGGACGCAAGCGTGTTATAGTCGTGAAAATGCACGAGCATAAACGAGATACACAGCGACATCCCGACCACTATATAAAAATACATCCGAAATTCGCTGCTCTTGAACAGCAAAAGCGGGTTCCTTTTTTCAAAAACTTCGTATTGCAGGTTGAAACTTGCTCCCGCCAAAAACATAAACAACAAAATAACGGAAGTAACGTGCGGAAGGTGGTAGCCCATAATGCTTTCGGGATTAGGTGAAAACCCGCCCGCAGAAAGCGTTGACAAGGCGTTACAAACCGCATCGAAAATCGGCATCCCCAAAACTTTCAAAAGAACAACCAAAAGAACGGTCAGCCCGAAATAGAGTTTCCACAGGGTTGACGCAGTGTTGCGAACCCGTGGGGTAAACTTGTTTTCGGTAGGCCCCGGAGCTTCCGCAAAGAACATCTGACGTCCCGCAACCGCAAATTGAGGCAAAATAGCGATAAACAGGACGATAATCCCCAAACCGCCGAGCCACTGGGTAAAACTTCGCCAAAAGAAAAACGCTTTCGGGTAATCAAAACTCGTCAAAATCGTTGCCCCCGTAGTCGTAATGCCCGAGGTCGACTCAAAAAACGCATCAATCAACGGCAAATTATAAAAAAGGTACGGGATTGTCCCGATAAGTGCAAACATTACCCATGAGACCGCGACAATGAACAGTGCCTCGGATTTTTTTATGTCGTTAAGGTTTTCTAGCTTGGTTGAGTCGGGGACGAGTTTTCTCATCAAAATCCCGATGCCCGCCGAGATGACCGATGCACTTATATATGGAGTGAAAGACATGATGTCCTTGTCCAAAAGTGCTACCACAAGCGGCGCAAGAAGTACCAATGCGGTATACAGCATTACGGTACTAAGTGCATTAACCAAATAACTTAATCTCATACCCTACTTCACCTTAAAAAATTCCTTGATAACATCCGCATTTTCGGATTTTGTAAATATAATCAAACTGTCGTTTTCCCTCAACTCCGTGTCGCCCTTCGGGATAATAACCTTGTTTCTTCGGCGAATAATCCCGATAATGGACGGTGCGGGAAGTTTTAAATCCATAATTTTTTTACCGCTAAATTCCGGTTTGACAAGAGTTTCCAACAATTCACCCTTGCCCTGCTCGACGGTTGCCAAAATGTCGACGTCATTTTCCGCCAAATCGTTTTTGACTTCGTTAATAGCCGAGTTTTTAGGCGAAATCGCTATGTCAATCCCGACTTTTTCAAACAGCGGAATATTCAGAACCTTTGAAACCCTTGCGATAACTCTTTGGACACCGAGTTGTTTTGCCAAAAGCGAGCAAAGAAGGTTTTTCTCGTCGTTGTTCGTAACACTTATCACGACGTCGCAGTCCCCGATTGACTCTTCGTCCAAAAGTTTCAAATCCGTGCCGTCCCCGTGGATTACCATGGAATACTTCAGGTCCTGAGAAAGTTTTTCGCACCTTGCATAATTCGTTTCGATAATTTTTGTCTTGATTTTAAGGCTCTCCAAACTCTGGGCGAGCATAAACCCGACCGTTCCGCCCCCAATGATTGCAACATTTTTGACGTACTCTTTTTCGTGAAAGAATGTTCCGGCAAGGATGTCCAATGAATGCGAAGTTCCCATAAAAATGAGCTTGTCGTCCGCTAAAAGCGTGGTTTCTCCGTTCGGGATAAAGAGTTCGCCCCCTCTTGTAATCCCGACGATAAGGGTATCGTTCGTAAATCGGCACTCCTTAACTTTTTTGTTCGTAATCGGCATATTCGGCGTAACTTTGTACTCTAAAAGTCTTGCCCTGCCGTCCGCAAAATTCTCGACGTCGAGTGCTTTTGCGACCGTAACAATCCTGAAAATTTCCTGAGTAAGAAGTTCTTCCGGCCAAATAATGTAGTCGATAAAGAAATCCCGCCCCATGCCGTTGCTTTTTTCAAAGTAGAGCGTGTTTTTGTACTCTTCCCGTGACACAAAGCAAATGGTACGTATACCGCCGATTTTCTTTGCGGAAAGGCACGCCACGATGTTTGCCTCGTCTAACGGGGTACAGGCTATGAAAATATCGGCACTCATAATGTCTGCCTGCTGCAAAACCCTCATATCACAAGCGTTTCCCGTGATGAGGCTTACATCTAAGGATGAAAAATTTTCGCTAAAATTTTCTTCGTTTTCAATAATCGTAATGTCGTGATCTTCAAAAAACGTCGTTGCCAGTAACCAACCGATTTCCGTTGCACCAAAAATTACAATCTTCATTTCCCTAAAACCTCACCCCGACTATTTTACGAACAACGAAAGAACGGCCAACAAAACGTTTTGGATTACGCCGAGTGCAATAATTGCGACAATCGGAGAAACATCTAACATCCCGATTGGCGGAATAAACTTTTTGAATATGTCCAAATAAAGGTCGGTTATCGCTTTGATACTGTAAAACGGTTGTTTTTGCCAGTTGATGCTCGGCAAAAAACTCAAAGCACATCTTATGAGGATTATAAAATAAAATATCGAAAAAACCGAGTTGATTGTGTAAATGAGATTTCTAATCATAAAAACCCTTTCTTACATTTGAGAGTTACATTTCGTAAACTTGCATTCGCAGTTGTTGCGTTCAGTCGGAATTTTTTCTATAAGACTGAACAAAAGCGACTTCAGATTGTGAAGGTTTGCGTTAAACACTTCGGTAACTTCCTGATGAGAAACCGGCGGAACATCCCCTACAAGCCCCGCGTCGTAGTCCGTTACGAGGGTAATGTTCAGCGGACACATGTCCATTTCTTTAACGAGATAGTTTTCCGGGAACGCCGACATGTTAATAACCGTCCAGCCTTGGGTCGTAAAGAATTTCGACTCTGCTTTCGTCGAAAATCTCGGACCGTTTATGACAACGATAGTCCCTTCTTCGTGAACGGTAATCCCGAGTTCTTTTGCCGTGTCGATTGCGAGCTTTCTCATTTCGGGGCAGTAAGTTTCCGCCGCCGACGGGTGGGTAACAACGGGACCTTCAAAGAAGGTCGATTTTCTGCCTTCCGTCCAGTCAACAAACTGGTCGCAGATAACGAAATCGCCCGGTTTGACGTTTTTTTGCAAGCTGCCCGACGCACAAGGAGAAATAACTCTTTCGACGCCGACGGACTTCATCGCCCAAACATTTGCCCTGTAATTGATAAGATGAGGCAAAATCGAATGGTTTCTGCCATGACGCGGCATAAACGCAACTTTGTGTTGACCGATTGTCCCGATAAAAAGGTTGTCGCTCGGCATGCCGTAAGGTGTTTCGACCCTGACTTCTTCAATATCTTCCAGAAATTTATAGAACCCCGTTCCGCCGAATACGCCGATTGTTGCAAGTTTTTTGTCAGACATGTGCATTTCTCCTTATAAAAATAATAATTAATACAGGAATTGTAACCTAAACATAAAACCAGTGCAAGCAGTAGGCGTTACCGGTTGAGGGACTAATTAAGTGACTGAATTGTATCAGAGGAATTTATACATAACTCAACGGTGGTTGAACCGACTATGTCTAAACCTCCACGAAGCGTGAAGAACCTTGTGTCCCCTAGTCTTACACACAAGAGCGGACTATGTCCGCTGGGCGTTTGCACCCGAGACGACCTCGACGATTTCTTGTGTTATCGCTCCTTGACGTGTTTTGTTATACTCGACCGACAGGCTCGCTATCATTTTTTCGGCATTCGTCGTCGCCGCCGACATCGCCGTCATCCTTGACGCCAATTCGCTCGCCTGTGCTTCAAGTAGCGATTGGTAAATAATATTCGTAATATACATCGGCACGACTTTTTGTAAAATGTTATGCTTATCGGGTGCAAATTCCATCAACGGGTCAATGACGTTATCGTGCAGGCGTTCCTTTATCGCCTCGACGGAGTCAAGCGGTAGCACAACCCAATCTTCGACGTAATAGCTCATCATATTTTTGAACCTTGTCGTGACAATCTCAATCTTATCAATCTTGCCCGAGACAAAATATTCCGCAATATCTTCCGTCACAATATGCGAATTTTCGGGGGTCGGCTTGTTTGCAAGGCTCAGGTAAGATTTCACGATTTCGCAATTATAGCTAGAAATCTTCTTCTTTAAAGTATTCAATCCTTTTTGCCCGATGACGAACAAATAGGTCTTAATCCCTTGTGCGGAGTATTCTTCAAGTTTTTTCAAAACCCGTCTTACGACGTTTGCGTTATAAGCACCCGCAAGCCCCTTGTTAGAGGTATTAACCATAATCCCTACCGATTTAATCTCGCCCACACGCAAGAGTGCGGGATAATTATCTATCGCCGATTTTATCTTCAAGGTTTCGGCACTGTAGTCCCCGACCGACACAAGCAGTTTTCCGACCATCTCGTTCAGTGCCTGAGTATACGGGCGGGACGCCTTCACGGTCATTTCCGCCTTCCTTACCCTTGCGGACGCAACCATTTTCATCGCTGCCGTAATTTTTTTCGTGCTTTCAACACTCTTTATTCTGTTTTTTATATCTTTTAAGTTTGGCATAATATTTCCTTCAAAGTTTTTCCGTTTAACGCCCGCCCTAAAAGAGAACGCATACGGGAAAATCAGCCTACAAAGTCTTTTTGAACGCCAAAACAGCGTTTTTCAATGCGGTTTTATCCTCGTCGGACAAAGCAGAACCCTGATTTATACGCTCAAACAGTTCTTTCAAGTTGCCGTTGAGGTAGACGAACAAATCGGTTCGGAATTTTGAAATCTTTGAGTTGTCCACGTCATCAAGCAAGCCTTCGTTTGCCGCAAACAAAATCGAAACCTGTTCCGCAACGCTCAAAGGCTTATACTGCGGTTGTTTCAAGACTTCCATCAACTTGGAACCTCTTAACAACTGGTTTTTTGTTGCCTGATCCAAGTCGGAGGCAAACTGTGCAAACGCCTCCAGTTCTCTATATTGTGCCAAATCCAGCCTCAACTTGCCCGCAACCTGTTTAATGGCTTTTGTTTGGGCGGCACCACCTACACGGGAAACCGAAATCCCCGCATTTATTGCAGGTCTTACGCCCGAGTTAAAGAGGTTTGTTTCAAGAAAAATTTGCCCGTCGGTAATTGAGATTACGTTTGTCGGGATGTACGCCGAAACGTCCCCCGCCTGCGTTTCAATAATCGGCAGAGCCGTAATACTTCCACCGCCGAGGTCGTCGTTTAATTTGACGGCTCTTTCAAGCAACCTTGAGTGGAGGTAGAAAACATCCCCCGGATACGCTTCACGTCCCGGCGGTCTTTTCAGGAGCAAGCTCATTGCACGGTAGGCTTGGGCGTGTTTGCTCAAGTCGTCGTAGACAATAAGAACGTCTTTGCCCTGTTCCATAAACTCTTCCCCGATTGCTACACCCGCAAACGGTGCGATATACTGTAGCGGTGCCGACTCGTTTGCCGTTGCCGAAACGATTATCGAATACTCCATGGCGTTATGCTCTTCAAGGGTTTTGGCAATTTGTGCAACCGTCGACGCCTTTTGCCCGATTGCAACGTAAATACAGATTACGTTCTGCCCCTTTTGGTTCAAAATCGTGTCGATTGCAATAGCGGTTTTACCCGTCTGTCTGTCTCCGATAATCAACTCGCGTTGACCTCTTCCGATAGGGGTAAGTGCGTCTATTGCGGTCAACCCCGTCTGCAAAGGCTGGTGGACGGATTTTCTTGCTACAATCCCCGGTGCAACCCTTTCTATAGGACGGGTTTTTGAATATTCAAAATCGCCCTTGCCGTCTATGGGTTTTCCCGTAGGGTCGATAATTCTGCCGATTAAGCCGTCGCCTACCGGAACGGAGGCAATTCTGCCCGTGGTTCTGACCGTCATGCCTTCTTTAATCCTTGTATACTCACCGAGAAT
>CAMAML010000005.1 GCA_945836835.1 uncultured cyanobacterium
ACTTTATGTTTCGGGAAAACTGATTATGCCCTCGCCGAAGGCGACCTGTGGGACAACTTCGGGGACACGAATTTCTACGGAAACGACAAGGCAGTTTCGGATAAAGAGTTTAAAGACGCAATCGACTCGAAAAAGGGGATTAAAAACAAAAAATCTAAAAAAAATCAGGGCGAAACCATTCAGCAAAGTAACGAAACCGACGTGATAAACCAAATCCCTACGGAACTGCCCGTAATAACCGTCACAACCCCGCTTAAACTTCAAGATGAAGCAGTGCTTCCCATAGGGCATTATCAGGTTGCGGGAGAAAAACTTAACAACAAAATTTACCTTAAACTCTATCAGGGACACTACTTAATGGCTCAAATCCCCGCACTCGAGACCCTCGAAGATTACGATATGCCCGACATTAATTTTGCAAGTTTTCTTCCCGAAGAAAACAATCTCTACAAAATAATCTTCGGCTCGATTGATTTTAACGCATTCGCCCAAGTCGAAGGTGCGGACAGCTCCGACAACATCGATAATTATTAAGTTTTTTATTTTTTTGTTTACAACTCGAAAGTAATATGCTAAAATTACGGTTGCAGTCGACAAAATGTAAATAATTGTTAAAATCGATTGAAATTTAGGCAATTTCAAAGGTTGATTATCTTTATTTTAACGGAAGCGATTGTTTAATCACAAACAGTCACGGTGCGGTAGTCGACAAAACGGGTATAGTGTGTATGTCAATGTTAAACGGTATAACAACCCCAATAGTAAATGCTTGTCGCCCTTTATACAATAAAGTGCCGTCCGTATCCGTGGTCAAAGAGGAGTTTACGAGGGGGATAAGCCACATAGGACAAAAATGGACTTCACCGCAGCAACGACTTATTACGGGGGTTACGGCTCTTATGACCCAGCCGTTTATCGATTACCACAACAAAAATGTCGACGAAAAAACCCGCAAATCCTCCGTCGCACGTACGATTGCAAAGATTATCATCGGAACCGCAACGGGGTTTGCCGTCCGATATGCCTGCATTAAAGGGATAAAATATATGTCCAAACTCCCGTCGGAAACGAGAAAGTCGGGCAAATTCCTCAAAAAAGTTCAGACATTCTTTACCCCTAAAGACCGAAACTATTTTGCAAACGTTGAAGCAAGAGAACAGTACAGAAACGCCATGGGAACAATTTTATCCCTGTTTGTAATGCTGTTCACGAATTTTAGCGTAGACGCACCTTGCACAAAAAAACTTGCAAACAGAATTATTGCTCATCAGGAAAAAGTCGACGCTCAAAAAAATAACACCCGAAAAGCGGAAGGAGGTAACCAATGAAAACTCCTCTGCAAAGCAAATCGGGAAAAACGTTGAGCAACCTGTTTAACGCCTCCAAAAATTGGATGTTCGAGCATTACGGCGAAAACCCGGGCAAAATGCTTGTTCACACGGGTACGGTCGGCTGGATTTTATCCTCGCTCGCTCAAATATCGGCAATCGTTACCAACGACAAATACACCAAAGAAGACAAAATGTTTATGATTCCGCAGGAAATAGCGGATGCAACGATTAACATTTTATCGTTTTATGCCTTCACAAACGGGATAAAAAAACTTACGACAAAGTTCCTCAAAACGGGTAAACTGAGAAACAAATTTACGGAAGACATCCTGAGACGCGACGGGCATATTTTGGAAAAAGGAGCAAAAAGAGCAGAAGGAAAAGTTTATGCGGGTGATATTGATTTTGACATCACCAAATTGCCAAACTACAATTCCGAAATTAAAGCCGGTTTCAAAGATTTCAAAAACGGTACCGAAGTTGCGATGAGCCTTATTGGTTCGATTATTTCGTGCAATATTTTTACTCCGATAGTCAGAAACCTTTGGGCGTCGAAAAAACAAAAACAACTCGTTGAAAGACATAACAAGGAAACATTCACAATGTCGCCCCGTCCTAAACCATACTCTTCCACCCTTACTCAGCCGACGTTTTCAAACTTTACAGCTATGTCCTACTCAAAATATAACGGCGGAAATATGAAGGTTTAACGGGAATTTTATTCAACCGTAAACCCGCCTTTACCGTCGTATTTGATACGTTTTCCGTTCACAAGATAACCGCCTTCGCCATCAAATATTATGTGCTTGTCGCCAAATAAAAAACCGCCGTCTCCGTCTGATTTTATGTGCCTTGACCCGTACCAGTATCCGCCCTCACCGTCCGAGGCGATATGCTCAGAACCGTTCCAATACCCGCCGGCACCGTCCGAAAACACGTGCATATCACCAACATAAAATCCGCCGTCTCCGTCGGATTTAACGGATACACTCTCGGCATAAGAGGACAAATTCCCAAACGCCAAAAATAATCCTAAAATTCCGCAAATTATAAAATTTTTCATACTAAATTTTCCTATGCAATATTATTCGATTGAGAAATGAGTTCAACGACAAAATCCGTCGCCTCCTTATCTCTCGAAATTGCTTCCTGCAACTTTAACATCTCCCCGTACTTGAGCTTTTTAATTTTTTGAGAGTCGGGATTTGCCATATATAATTTGAAGTTTTCCTGAACCTCGAACTCGAACCCCGCCAACCCTTTTTTCATCGAATACCAAAGATAAAACTCTCTAAGCAGTGCAAAATAATCAATTTCTTTGTTTTTGCTGATGACAAATGCAGGTTCAAAAGTCAGCGACAGAGCATGCCTTACGGTTCGATTAAGGTAAAATGCTTTTCTTCCGTACGCCTCCGTGATAAACCCCGAATGCTCAAGAACCTTATTCAAAACATCGTTTGCGTTGTTAATCCGATAAACTTCAGTCCCGTTTGCCTTAACATAGCTTAAAAGTTTTTCTGAATCTTGGTTTGCTGTTTTGTGTATATCGAGAACCGCCTGCCTGATTTCCTCGACTTTTTGTTGAAGGTTTGAATTGGTCGAGAAAGAAACCGTTTCGGAAGAGGTGATGATTGTTTTTCCCCTTGAAGTTTCAAAACTCGTCCCGTGTGAAACCAGCTCGTCCAGCGTTTTCCGTCGGTTGTTTTTTATTATAAGCTCGCTCAGTATTTTGATTAAACTTTTCATAAGTAAATAATATAATAATTCGGCACAATTTCATCCTCCGAATGAGTGGTTTATCCATAAAAAACTTACTCATCCAACGAAACCGCAAAAGTCAAAAAGTTTACATATAGTAAACAATTATTAAAAAATTCTCAAAAATCTTGTAATAAGTTTTTCAGCAAGTAGTATATACTTATATGGAAGTAGCCGGGGGCAGTTACTTCCTTAAAAGGAGATTGAGGGTTAAGGAATATGATAAAACTAAACTGCAAAAATGTCAGTGCAACCATAGTGGGAAGTGAAAACGGTTTAGATTTAGAACAGGAATTTGAAACATACAAGGAAAACATCAAACAGATTATCGCAAGTTTAAATCAGCGAAAAGACAAACCCGGGCAGTGGCTCAGGTGGATGAACCTCGGGTATAACGAGGAAACATTGTGGTACGTAAAAGAGTATGCCTCAATGGTTCAAGGAAGGTTTGAAAATGTTTTGGTGCTTGGGACGGGTGGTTCGACTTTAGGGGGTAAAGCCTTGTCGGAAGCACTTCTAGCTCCGTTTTGGAATATGCTCGCAGAAGAAAAACGCAACGGATTTCCGAGAATTTTTTACCTCGATAACATTGACCCCGACACGATGACCGCTCTTTTGGATACCCTCGATTTGAGCAAAACACTTGTTAACGTCATCACAAAATCGGGTTCCACGGCTGAGACCATGTCCCAATTTATGATAGTAAAAGACAGGCTTGAAAAACTTTTAGGGGACAATTACAGGTACAATATCGTTGCAACAACGGATCAAAGAACGGGAATTTTAAGGCAGATTTCAGAGCAAGAAGGGTATAAAACATTTGTCATCCCCGACGACGTCGGCGGAAGATTTTCCGTATTTTCGGCGGTCGGGTTGTTACCGCTTGCACTTGTCGGGGTTGATATTGACGAGATAGTTAACGGGATTAAGGATATGGATTTGGCTCTGAAGAATACCGACATTAACGAAAATATTGCAGCTCAAAACGCACTTATTCATTACCTCCTCGATACAAAAAAGAATAAGCACATTTCGGTTATGATGCCTTATTCAAGCAGATTAAGATATGTTGCGGACTGGTACGTCCAGCTTTGGGCGGAATCTTTGGGTAAAAATCAAGACAATGACGGCAACCCCGTTAACATCGGACAAACCCCGCTAAAAGCCGTCGGGGCAACCGACCAGCACTCTCAACTCCAGCTTTTCAACGAAGGTCCGAACGACAAAGTTATAAACTTTATCCGTGTCGGAGAATTTGACAACGAGCTTGAAATCCCGAATATTTTTGAGTATACGGGCATCGGCTATTTGGGCGGAAAGAGTATCAATCAGCTTATAAATGCGGAGGCGGATTCCACTCGGGTTGCCCTGACGGATTATCAACGCCCGAATGTTACGATAATGATAGACAAAGTCGACGGTTACCATTTGGGACAACTGCTTTATATGCTGGAAGTTCAGACGGCTATTGCGGGTGAATTGTACAATATAAACACTTTTAACCAACCGGGGGTTGAGCAGGCGAAGAATTATACCTATGCACTGATGGGGCGTGCGGGGTATGAAGACTCCGCCAGCACACTAAGAGAAAAAATGACGGTGTAGTGTATTTTTAGATGCTTATGGCTTTTTAGGTGATGGGGCGAACAGTTGTTTCAACCACCTTACGAGTGCCAATTAACCGTAACTTTCGCCCTCCCGTAAGTAGAGGGTTACTATGGATACGACGGATTTCAGAATATGTTTGGGTAACAACCTTAAAAGATTGCGAAAGCAACACGGATTGACACAAAGCTCGCTTGCCGAAGTTTTTGGCATGGAAACACACAATTTGAACAGAATTGAGAACGGAAAAAGTTTTCCAAAACCCGAAACTTTGACAAAAATTACGAACCATTTTAAAATAAGCCCGTACGAATTATTTTTAGACGAAAACGACAAAATATCTTTAATCATACATACCCTGCAAAGACATCCCGAAAGGATTGATGACATTTTTAACATTCTGCAAGCGTTAACCGAAAACGCCTCCACTGCCCCTGCTACCTCAACTGACCGCCCTCACTGCCCGATGAACAAACAATGCAACCATACAACTGAATAATTGCCCCCGCCCAAAACGGAAAAGCATGCCCTCCGTTTCGTCGCAGAAAACTTTGTTGTATAATGTGCGTATGGAAAAGAATTGTTTCAACATTTTCAAAACTTTCTTTAAAATCGGGACGCTTTTGCTCGGCGGCGGGTACGTTATTTTGCCGCTGTTACAGTCCGAGATTGCCGACAAAAAGGGCTGGGCAACTACAGATGAGCTTTGCGAATACTATGCACTCTCTCAAAGCCTTCCGGGAGTTATTGCGGCGAATGTTTCGATTTTTGTTGGATATAACCTTTTAAAATCCCGAGGGGCGGTCTCTGCTCTTGCGGGGTTAATCATGCCTGCATTTTTGGCAATAATCCTTATCTCCAATATACTGGCAAAAATTGTAAATTATCCAACCACACAAAACATATTTGCGGGCGTCGGAGTCGGTGTTGTCGTGCTGGTAATCCTTACCGTAAAAGAGATGTGGGGCAAAAGCGTTGTGGATAAGTTCACGCTATGTATATTTGCATACGCTCTTATTGCGGCACTTGCACACCTTTCGCCCGTACTGATTGTTTTATCGTGCGTATTTATGGGGATAATTTATCGGATGAATTTTCCGCCAAAAACTTCACACAATCTTGACACAAGCTGTCCTCAGGATAACGAACGGAAGGGCGAAGCATGATTTTTCTTGAATTAATGTGGGAATTTTTGAAGGTCGGGGTTTTCTCGTTTGGAGGCGGGTATGCAACGTTGCCGTTTTTGTACCATATTTCCGCAAATTACGGGTGGTTCACCTCAAAACAGCTTTCGGATATGATAGCGATTTCTTCGGTCACCCCCGGTCCCGTCGGCGTAAATGTGGCAACTTTTGCGGGATTTGTTACCTCGGGAATTTTGGGAGCATTCATTGCTACTTTTTCGGTCATTCTGCCTTCCTACATAATCGTGGTAACAGTCTCTAAACTTCTCAAAAAATTTAAAGAAAACAAGCACGTACAGGCAGGAATTTATGCGATAAAACCTGCGGGGTGCGGATTGCTCGCGGCAGTTGCCGTGAAAATCTTTGTCGACAACGTTCACGGTGCGGGGATGTACGTACTTTGGGCGGGGCTTTTGCTTTTCAGCTTAAAACAGAAGAAAGACGCCCTGATTTATCTTGGAATTTCCGCAATCGCAGGGCTTGCGTTCGGACTTCTCGGGATTATATAATGAGACTTGCAAAAGGTAATAGTAGAACTGATTTATGTTCCTTTATACAGTAAAGATATGCAATACACTCTCTACAAAGTCGCAAAGAGCTTTGAATAAATCCGGCATTGGACACTATAAGCAGAGCTTATACATTTGGCAGATCCCCTTTAACGTCAGCGACAACGTCGCTTCCGAGGTCAAACTCTTCATGAAGTGCTTTTACCGCTTTGTTTGCGTCGGCTTTATCGACCAAACAGCTGATTTTTATTTCGCTTGTCGAAATCATTTTGATATTTATACCAAGGTTTGAGAGGGTTTCAAACATCCCCGACGCAATCCCCGGACGGTCAATCATGCCTGCTCCGATTATGGAAACTTTTGCGATTTCGGAGTTTGCAAGAATATCCCTGCAACCGATTTCGGACTTTAATTTGTCCAAAGTTGTCAGTGTTTTGCCTTTGTCGGAGGTGTCAATCGTAAACGCAATATCGTTCGTGTTGGTTTCTTTTTTTGCGTAAGATTGAATAATCATATCTACCGAAATATTTTCTTTTGCAAGCGTTGAGAAAATCTTGGCAGCCTGCCCCGGTGTATCGGGAACGTCCAAGACTACTATTCTTGTTTGGGATAAATCGGCGGCAACGCCTGTAACGGGTCTGTCTATTTCCATTTTATCAACTCCTAATATTAATGTACCCATATCGTCAATCTTGAAACTGCTGCGAACCCTCAACGGCACGTTGTTTAATTTTGCGGTCTCAACACTTCTCGGGTGAAGTACATTTGCACCGGCGTGAGCAAGTTCAAGCATTTCTTCGTACGAAATACTTTTGAGCTTAGACGCTGTCGGGACAACTCTCGGGTCGGTTGTATAGACGCCTTCGACGTCGGTATAAATATCGCACCTTTCGGCGTTCAGGGCTGCCGCAATCGCAACCGCGGAAGTATCCGACCCGCCCCTGCCGAGCGTCGTAATCTCTCCGTCTGCCGTAACCCCCTGAAATCCCGCAACGATAACAATTTTCCCTTCGTTAAGGTTCTTGCGAAGTTTTTCGGTTTCGATTTTTAAAATGCGAGCTTTTGAGTGAACGTTTTCGGTAAAAATTCCGACCTGCATGGCGTTAAAGCTCACCGCATCATAACCTTGTGCCTGTATCGCCATAGCCAAAAGTGCAATGGAAACCCCCTCACCCGTAGAAAGGAGCATGTCCATTTCTCTTTCCGACGGGGTCGCGGAAAGGTCTTTTGCCATTTTTACCAAATAGTCCGTCGTATGTCCCATGGCGGACACTACGACCACAACGTCGTTTCCGTTATTTTTTTCGTGGATTACCGTTTTGGCAACGTTCTTGATTTTTCCCGTGTCGGCAACAGAAGTTCCGCCGAATTTTTGTACTACTATTCTTCTCAATTTTCGTCCTTGAACCCTGATAGGTTCGCTAACTCTGTGTATTCCGTTTTGTATAAAAACTTTTCTTCGTTTAGTGCAAGGATTTTCTTGCCGACAGAAATCGTTTCCTTTAAATTATATTCGGAATAATTCTCTTTGACAAGTTTGTAACCCGCAAAAAACAAAAGATTTAATATTTCTAAATCATTTTCATCCTCGTTTAACGCCCTGCGGAGCTTTCTTTGGGCGGACTCGTACGCTCCGATATTTATTAAGAAGTTTGAATAATCTTTATAAACATAGGTTTCGTTTTGAGAATTAAGGAGTGCTTGTTCGTAGTATGACTTTGCGTTTTCATTGTCTTGCATATTCTCGTAAGAATGTGCCAAAAACAAGTTCAGTGAGTTGTCAAACTTTACGACTTCCAGTGCTTTTTTAAACTTTTCCGTCGCCGATTTCCAATCCCGTTTTTTATAGCTCAAAATTCCAAGCGCCTTTGTGTAAAGGTAGTTTGTATCGTCCAAGGTTTTAATCCCTTCGAGAATTTTTTCCGCCTCGTCAATTTCTTCCATGCCTGCATTGCAAAGTGCAATGCCCGATAGAATTTCCTCCGAAGTTTTGTCAAAATCCAATGTTCTTTCAAAATTTTCTTTTGAGATGTTGTATTCCCCGAACATCTGCATAGTAACTGCGTAGTCAAAATAAAGGTTCGGAGCAAAAAGTTTCAGCTCAAAGGCTTTATGGTATTCCTCAAGACATTCTTTTTTCATCTTTTTTATGGCGTAAAGTTTTCCTAGCAAGAGGTAAGCGGGGAGCATAAATTTGTTATGCTCGATTGATTTTTTTGCGTAAAAAATGGCGTTGTCGTAATCTTCCCGTAAATATTTCAAATTTGCGTACTCGTAATTGTTTGCGTCGTTTGAGTTGACCCCCGTGAGGAAAGTCAGCTTAGCTTCTGCATCGTTGTATTTGCCGAGCCGAACCTCCATTATCGCCGCCATCAAAAGTGCCATAAAATTGTACTTGTTGATTTTGACGGAAGTCAGAAACTTGTCAAGAGCCTCTTCATACCTTTTCTGCTTCATCAGAGCCATGCCCCAGCCTGCGTAGACATCCGTATTCAAAGAGGTCATTTTATTTGCGTTTTCAAACGCCTCTTCCGCCTCCTCTGCAAGATTTGCGTTAATGAGGGCAAACCCCAAAAGCCTCCAAATATCTTTATCCTGAGTGTTCAAATTGGCGGATTTTTTATAGGAAACTATTGCTTCGGTAAGCCGTCCCGTTTTTTCGCAAACTATCCCGAGGTACTTATACACGAGAGCGTCCTCTTGCGGAAGCTCCATAGCCTCTTCAAGAATTTTTTCGGCAAGTTTAAACTCCCCGTTTTCGATACATTTTTTTGCACGGTTAACGAAAGCAACCGACGGCATCGCCTGCACAACGCAGTCTTTTTCGTACATATCAAGGTTTTTGCTGAGAACTTTTACCGCCTCTATGATTTTTTTTAATCCGTCAAACAATCCGCAACCTCCCTAAACGCTCCAAATCCGCCGTCAACGGATGTTATTTGTATCCCTTCGATCTGTTTTACTTTCTCAACCGCATGCGGAACCGTTACTCGGTATTTGGCAAATTTTAAGCACTCGATGTCGTTTATGTCGTCCCCGATGTAGATAAAATCCTCTTCCGTCAGCTTATATTTTTTTACGATTTCTTTTAAAACTTCTATCTTGTTGTGAATTTTTGTATGAACTTCCTTAAACTTGAATTTTTTTGAGAGCATATCTATTGCGGGATTGGTTTCTCCCGAGATAATCCCCACCTCAAAACCGTTCTTGTAAAGATTGTTAAACCCGATTATGTCCTTAAAATTCACCCGTCTCGTCATCGAGTAATCGTCGTTGATATATACGAAATTGTCGGTCACAACCCCATCAAAATCCGTTATTACCCATTTTATCGTGTTCGGAAATTTTAACATTTATTTAATCCCGTTTATATAAACTATTAACAACTTCGTCCCTATCTGCTATAATTATACCATAAACTACGACAAAACATTAACGGAGTAAAAAATCGTAACATGGCTTGGTATTTAATAAACATTTCAATCATTCTGATTTTCATTGCACTGTTCTTTATCACAAGACAGACAAACAAACGCTGGTCGAAAATTAACGACTATTTGGGTACGGTTACGAACACGGTTAACTCAATCCGCTACGGGAATTTGACGACAAAAATCGAGCGCCCCGAGCACCCGAATCCTACCTATCAAAACGTTACGGACAGTATTAACAGAATGGTCGAAACCTTGAACGACAGAGAAAAAATGATTGTGGAATATCAAGCGGAACTCATGCGTCAAAACAAACTTCTTGAGTCAGTAATTAACTCTTTATCCGACGGGATTTTGATTATAAATGAACAAATGCATATCTTAAGAGTTACGCCAAATGTGTCAAACTGGTTCGGCACTAAGGGGGAAGAGATTATCGGGCGTGACATAAGAGAATTTTTGCAATTTGAAGACGATAAAATTAACCTCAACCGAATGAACCTAAAAAATGTGTTTGTAAAACACACCCCGACAAACAATTTTGTGATAAGTTCAATAAAACTTTCGGTCGACGACAACAAAAAGCGCTACGTCCTGATTATCAAAGACGTTACAAACGAGAGAGAAATCGAAACCTTGAAAGAAGATTTTGTCGCAACGCTGACCCACGACCTGAAAGTACCGATTGTTGCCGAGGCAAACATTTTGGACTTGTTGCTTGACGGAAAGTTCGGTCCGATTACCGACAGGCAGCAGTTTGCTCTTCACAATATGAAAAACTCTAACAAAGAGCTTTTGACGCTTGTTCAAATCGTTTTGGAAACCTACAAAATCAAAGACGGCGGGATTAAATTGAACCGAGAAAATATTTTATTGAACGAATTTATCTCAAAAATTGTCGACGACGCAAACACGATTGCGGACAACTCGGGGTTAAAAATAGCCTTTAAGCCTCAGCGAAACATCAAGGTTGCGGCGGATCCGCTCCAACTTGAGCGGGTCATAAAGAACCTTATAAACAATGCGATTTACCATAGCGACACGAAAAAAGACATCGAAATTACGATTGGCGAAATCCCGAATTTCATAACAATTTCGGTAATCGACTTCGGGCGGGGGATTGCGCAAAAAGATATAACGATGATTTTCAACAAATACTATTCCGCCTCAAAAAAATTCAGAAAGATTGGAACGGGTTTGGGTCTTTACTTGTCGCAACAGATTATAAACGCACACGGGGGCGAAATCACGGTCGATAGTGAAGAAAACGTCCGTACGGAATTTTGCGTAAAACTTCCGCTCGTAAACCCGCTGTCGTTCTAGAGGGGGAGTCATTAACGCTGTCGGGTTCGATGAAAACGTCGAACCGCGACCTACTAAACTTAAGCAAAAAAGTTTTAAATTTTCGGGGTGTTTAAAATTTCTTTCGCCATTTCTAAGGCTTCTGCCTCACTTTGGTGCGGAAACGCTTTTTTTATCGAGACAGCCAGCTCTTCCTCGGTTATTTCAAAGTGACACTTGTATTTATTGTTTGCTTTTGCCCTTTGTGCCGCTACCGTAAACATATTTTGTAATTCTAAAGCCTCTTTATAGTCCATTGATTTTCCTCCTTGCAAGTTTTAGGATGTTATTAAAATCATTTTGCATTTCTTCATTGACAACTTGAATATTATCCGATGAACCAAACGAGACCATCATTGGAGTATATTCATATCCGTTATAAAATATAGCCCATTCATCAACCATAAGACGATATTCATCCCAAAATTTTATTATGCTTTTATAATATCTTCGGATTATATCTTCTTCCGGAACATTGTGTCCTCCGTTTTTAACACGGTTTTGTACTCGCTCAATGCAATCCGTACAATTTTGTAAAAACGCATATACCAAGATTATCTTATAATTTCGCTTACGTGCCTCTTTAATAATTCTAATAATATTATTACCTGACAATGTAGACTCAACGGCAAACGATTTGTCATTTTTCAAATATTCATTTAAACGTTTAAAATAAATTTTCCCCGCAGAAATCGGAACACTGTTAATCGCATCCGGAGCAATTTCTTTAGCTATGTTATCGGCATTCAAAAACTCTAAATCTTTTTGGGGCAAAAGCATTCCTGCCAATGTGCTTTTCCCGCTACCGTTAGCCCCTGCAATTATATATAATTGTTTATTATTGCCCTGCATAATAATATTTTAGCATAAATATTTGATTTCCCCAAACTATTTTCGTATTTCTTCAGCTCCTGTTCAAAACGCTTAAGACGATTTGTTTTGTCGGGTTCGATGAAAACGTCGAACCGCGACCTACTAAACTTTCTTTGTCAGCTTCCAAATCAAAGCATTTAAAATAAAAAAACAAAACGCCAATATCCCCGTTAAGCTAGCCCCGTCGGGCGATTGTGTTCCGCTCACTTAGGCTGATTGCATATTTCCACGAAAAGTTTGCTCACAAGTCCTGCGAACAGCTTGTTGTTTTCGCAAACTTTTATCGTATTACTCCCCGTTCGCTCCACTCTTGCCAAAATCCGCCGAACTCGATAGTCGAATTCTTGTCACTATCTTCCGCTTATTAAAACAGACCCTCTAAAAGAGGGTCTGTTTTAATAAGCGGAAGACGAGACTCGAACTCGCGACGTCAACCTTGGGAAGGTTGCATTCTACCACTGAATTACTTCCGCAATTCATCTTGCATATATATCTTACCACCAAAATTTTTTATTGTAAATATTTTTTTTGTTTTTTATGTATAATATAAAATTATGAACATATTAACAGAATTTGATACAATTTCAGCAATCGCAACCCCCATCGGAACCGGCGGGGTCGGCGTCATTCGACTGTCCGGCGACAATGCGTTTCATATCATTGAAAAAATATTCTCCCGCAAAAACCTTGAAGCAGGCAAAATCGTTCACGGCTGGATTTTGGACAACGACAAAAAAATCGACGAAGTCATCGTCCTTCCGTTCAAAAAACCTCACAGCTACACCGGCGAAGATGTCATCGAAATCCACTGCCACGGAGGGATTAACGTTGTCAAAAACATTCTTGACCTGACGCTTAAAAACGGTGCAAGATTGGCTCAACGGGGCGAATACACAAAACGTGCATTCCTTAACAAAAAAATTGACCTCTCGCAAGCTGAGGCGGTCGCCGACCTAATCCATGCCAAAACCAAAAACTTTGCACTCCAATCCGCAAAAAACCTCTCGGGCATGCTCGCAAAAGAAGTTAACGAGATTAAATCGGAAATCTTTGAAACACTTTCTCGTATCATTGCGGGTATTGACTTTCCCGAAGATGTCGCTGAACCTTCCTACGATTATCTTTTGGGCAATTTTGAGCATGCCCTGAATAAGATTAACAAAATTCTATCCTGCGTAAAATCTTCCGACATCCTCCGCCAAGGGGTCAAAATTGCGATAGTCGGAAAGCCAAATGTCGGAAAATCTTCCCTCTTTAACACTCTCCTCAATGTCGAGCGTGCTATCGTAACGGATATTGCGGGAACGACAAGGGATGTTCTCAAAGAAAATCTTGACTGGGATGTCGCAATTACCCTCATTGATACCGCAGGCATTCGCTCGGGGGAAGAAGTCGGTAAAGTCGAAGAAATCGGTATCGAATACTCCAAACAATCCGCCGACGAGGCAGACTTGGTGCTGTTTTTGTTTGATTTAAGCTCCGAATTTTCGATTGCCGACAAAGAAATTTTTGACCTCATCAAAGACAAAAAACACCTCATTATCGGGAATAAGTCCGACTTAGCCGAGTGTGAAACTCCGCTCCCGTTCGACAAATCCGAGGTCATAAAAATTTCAACCCTGACGGATGACGGGATTGAAGAGCTAAAATCAAAAATCAAAGAAATCGTCTGCAACTTCTCATCGGAAGATACGGAATTTATCACGAATAAACGCCAGCAGGAGTGCCTCGTAAAATGTCGTGAAAGTCTTGAGCGTGCAATTTCCTCCGCTAGAGTTCAAGAACTCCAAGACTTGATTTCTATTGACGTAAAATCAGCCCTGCTTTCGCTTGACGAGATAACAGGGGAAGTCATTACCGACGAAATTCTCGACAACATCTTCTCGCATTTTTGTATTGGGAAGTAAGGTGTGGGGGGCTTAATGAGCCTTTGACTACATTTTTATAAAGGCGAATTTAGAAATTCGTGATAGGGGGGAACCCAAATTTAAATTTAATGTCGTGTTCAATGAAAACGTTGAGCAACGCCCTACGACATGCCCCCCCTCCCATTAATCCGCCTAAAATCTACGGAACGATTGGCACTTATTCACTTAGTCCCCATAAAAAAGAGGACGCCTCAAAAGACATCCTCTTTTCAGTATTTATCGGTTGGTCGGATTTATCCGACATTTGCCTACTTACATTCTTTGTAATAGTCTTGAACCTTGCCCTCAAATGCGTCGATATAGATTTGTTTCATATCGGTCATTATCGGGTAAACAGGGTTTGCACCCGTGCATTGGTCGTCAAATGCAAGTTCAACCATATCATCCAACTTAGCGTAGAATTCTTTTTCAGGATCTTCAACACCTTGTCCGACCAAGAAGTCCTTAATCGAGTTTGGCAAGTTGATAGCCTTCATCAATTTGTCGATTGCGTCAATCAACAATTCTACTTTTTCTTCGTTGGATTTTCCGCCGAGTTTCAACTCATCCGCAATTTGAGCGTATCTTTCGATTGCACAAGGATATTTGTATTGCGGGAAGGTTGCTTGCTTTTTCGGGCAATCCGTTGCGTTGTACTTGATTACCTGTCTGATTAACAGTGCGTTAGCAACCCCGTGAGGTACGTGGAACATAGCACCCAATTTGTGAGCCATTGAGTGGCAAAGTCCCAAGAACGAGTTAGCAAACGCCATACCCGCAATGGTTGCGGCGTAGTGCATTTTTTCTCTTGCAATAGGATCGTCGGCACCGTTCGTGTAGCTTCTTTCAAGGTATCTGAACACCAACTTGCAAGCCTCTAAAGCGTTAGAGTTTGTGAAGTTGGTAGCCATACAAGATACGTAAGCCTCGACTGCGTGAACAAGAGCGTCGATACCTGATGCCGAGGTCAAACCTTTTGGCATTGTGTCAACGAAGTTCGGGTCGATGATTGCCATTGACGGAGTGAGAGCGTAGTCTGCGATTGCATACTTAACGCCTTCTTTGTCGTCCGTGATAATCGAGAACGGAGTAACCTCAGACCCCGTACCGGAAGTCGTCGGGATAGCAACCATTTTAGCTTTCTTACCCAATTCAGGCAACATACAAATTCTCTTTCTGATGTCCATAAATCTCATGGAAATATCGGAGAAGTTTGTTTCAGGTTGTTCGTACTTCAACCAAAGAATTTTTGCCGCGTCCATAGGTGAACCGCCACCAAGAGCGATGATTACGTCAGGTTCAAACGGTTTCATAATGGCGTAAGCCTCTTCGATTGTCGACAGGGTCGGATCAGGCTTAACGTCGAAGAACACTTCGTGTTTGATACACATTTCGTCCAAAACGTTTGTGATTTTGTTAGCCATGCCGGAGTTGAACAAAAATCTGTCGGTAACTATGAAAGCACGTTTGCAACCTTCAAGTTCGCGAAGAGCCAAGTCCGTTGCACCGCGTTTAAAGTAAACTTTTTGAGGAACTTTGAACCACAACATATTTTCTCTCCTTTCGACAACTCTTTTATAGTTCAACAAGTTTTCGACACCAACGTTACCCGATACGGAGTTTTTACCCCAAGAACCGCAACCGAGCGTCAAGGACGGTTCAAGACGGAAGTTGTACAAGTCACCGATACCGCCTTGAGATGAAGGTTGGTTAATCAACACTCTGCAAGAAGGCATTTTTTGTGAGTAAGCGTCAATTCTGTCTTTCTTTCTGTCATCCGTGTAAAGAACGGAAGTGTGTCCCGCACCGCCTTTTGAAACGAGTGTGTAAGCCATTTCAGCCGCTTCTTCAAAGTTTTTAGCTTTGTACATAGCCAAAATCGGGGACAATTTTTCTCTTGAGAACGGATCTTCCCAGTCGACTTTTGCTCTCGGAGCGACCAAAACTTTTGCGGTCTTAGGAACCGAGAACCCTGCCAATTCAGCGATTGTTGCGGCAGGTTGTCCGACGATTTTCGGGTGCGCCGTACCTCTTTGAGGGTCGATGAACGGAAGGTCGATGAGTTTTTTCATCTCTTCTTCGCTCATAATGTAAGCCCCGCGGTACGCAAATTCTTTTTTGACTTCTTCGTATATGCTGTCAACGATTACAACCGATTGTTCGGATGCACAAATCATACCGTTGTCAAAAGTTTTTGACATAAGGATTGAAGAAACAGCTGTCTTGATGTCAGCGGTTTCGTCGATGACTGCGGAAGTGTTCCCCGGTCCTACACCGACTGCAGGGTTGCCTGAGGAGTATGCGGCAGCGACCATGCCCGGACCACCCGTTGCCAAAATGCAAGCGATTTTAGGGTGTTTCATTAATTGACCCGACAACTCGATTGACGGTACGTCAATCCATCCGATAATATCTTCCGGAGCACCTGCGGCAACAGCTGCTTCAAGTACGATTTTTGCCGCTTGGATTGTGGATTTGTATGCTCTCGGGTGCGGTGAGAATATTATACCGTTTCTTGTCTTTAACGAAATCAAAGACTTGAATATTGCGGTAGAAGTCGGGTTTGTGGTTGGCACGATACCTGCTAAAACGCCGAGAGGTTCCGCAACGACTTTGATACCGTTTTCAGGGTCGTTGTCGATAATTCCGCAAGTTTTTGTGTTTTTGTGTTTGTTGTAGATGTATTCGGATGCAAAGTGGTTCTTGATGATTTTGTCTTCAACAATACCCATGCCTGTTTCTTCAACAGCCATTTTGGCTAAAGGAATACGAGCTTTGTCGGCAGCGGTAGCGGCTGCTTTAAAGATTTGGTCAACTTTTTCCTGTGAAAAAGTTGAGAAGATTTTTTGAGCTTTGTTAACTCTTTCGATGAGCAATTCGAGTTGCTCTGCGTTGTCGACCAACGTAGACTTGTTCAAAGTCTTTTCGAGTTTGTCGACTTCTTTTTTGTTTTTTGTTGTCATGTAATTTCTCCTTTGTATCAATTTTTTGGGTAATTAAATCTTTTAAAGTCCAATCCTTTTGTTCCGATGGGCTTTGGGGAGGAATTTGTTGAGTAAGTTCGAGCCTTCCTGCCTTGTTGTCCATTCGTGAATTATTTCACAATTACATTTTACCGCAAGAGTAACAAAAAAGCAAGTGTATTTTGAACAATTTTTTTAAGATTTTTATAAAGATTTTGTAAAGAGAGCGAAGGGGGAATGGGGCGAAGGAAGAGAAGAGCAAAAAATGCTTTTCGGTAAAACCCGAAAAGCATTTTTAATTATGATTTATATGGGGATGACGTTATGTCAAATTGATGTTGTGTTCAAGAAAAGCTCCGAGGTCAATATTTTTGCCTTGGCGTTCGGCGTTTTCGAGAACCTGAGGCATAACTTTGACGTTTTCCGCAAGTCTTTCGGTATTGGCAAGGCGGATAGAACTTATATCACATTTAGGGGATGTTCGTTTGCAAATTCTGTTTATATTTTCCGAAATTTGAGGTAAAAATCTGACATTTGCCGGTTTTGATGTTGGTGCTGCAAGAACTCTAAAGAAATCAAAAAATTCTTTAT
>CAMAML010000006.1 GCA_945836835.1 uncultured cyanobacterium
TTTCAATAATTTTTTCGCAAAAATACTCAAATAAAATTGTCTTAAACTGATAATTTTTCATCGCATTTCACCAAGTATCCTTTCCAATAACTGATAAACGGCATTCTGTAATATTCGCAATGTCTGATTTCAAACCAACCGCTTTTAAGGCAAATTCTGTCGCCCGCAAAAAATTCCGATTTTGAATAAATTATCAGCGAAATTTTTATGCTGTCTCCGTTTTTGCTTTCCAAAAATTCTTCGCCGTAGGCGGGTTCGATTTTGGCACGGATTGTGTCCGCCATCGACCAGATAACGCTTTCTCCAAGCCCGTTCCTGATATATTCGGCTCTGTAAATATTATATTTTTTGTTCAGAAAATAAGTAATCATTTTTAGTAAACCTCTTTAAATTTTTCAGGCTCGATATCGAACCCTTTTTTAAGCCAGCCGTTTAGAAAAATTTGCGAATTTTTTGACAAAAATTCGCCCGTCCTTTCCCCTTCAAAAGTCACGGATGAGTTCCCGAGGGTCAGTGATTTTATTCCTTCGGGCGGTTCGGGGATTTCGTTTTTTTGTTTTTTTATGAGGGCGAGTGTCTCCTCAAAAATTCCGAAGATTACGTCTTTTGGGAGCTCGATTTTTTGCCCCGCAAAAAATCGCGGGAAAATATCGTCCTGCCCCTCTTCATATTTTTGCCCGATAAACGGCAGAGTTTTTACAAAATTATACGCTGTTGTAAGCGCTTTTTGCTTTTCGTCGGGCGTGAGTTCATCCCAAATTTCCCCCTCCGTCCTTGTTGAAAAATATATGTCCGCGGTTTCAATATCTATGTTCATTTTCTATCCTTTTTTATTTTTATGAGTACGTAATTTTTATGTTGTCCGAAGTCAAAATCGGCAGTTCAAATTTGTCAAAATTTATGATTGCCTCAGGTTCGCTTTCGGTTGTTTTTTGAAGGCTCACGTTTGTGATACCCGCAGTCCCGCTTGCCGAAAGTACGGAGGAAACAAATTCATACGCATTAATTTTTGAGCCAAGCCCGTAGAATTTTTTGTTAAAAAAATCGCACACGTTTTGGGTAATATTTTCCGTTACGTCCGACTGAAAAAATCCGTTTTTAATCGAAATTTCCAAGTTTAATACAATCGGAATTTCTTCTGCTTTTTGGAATTTTACCTCGATGTTTTGTCCGTTTGAAAGTTCAACTTCCGTTGAAAAATTTCCCGAAAAATTCATCCCTAAAGGCGTCATCTCAAATATTTTTTTAGCAAAAGTTTCATCGTCAACGTTCGGTTTTGCAACGACAAGAATTTGTCCCGCAGAAAGCGTCGGGTCGCTTTTGGTGTCGTAAATTTTTAAAAAATTCGTGTGGTCGACAAAATTTTTGAGGTGGTTTATGTTACTGTTTCGGGTGCAAAATTTGTTCTCGTCAAAACTTTTTTCAAACCGTTCCCGAAAATCAAAATCGTTTTCCCAAGAGTTCCCGATTTTAATATTTTCGGGCAGAGAATTTTTGACCGTGAGGATCTCGTCCGTCGCCTCAATCGTTGAAAAAGTTTCTCCTTCCGTCACGTAAATTTCGGACTTCAAAAGTGATTTAAACAACACCTTCGCCACCCCGGTTTCGGTAATCGTAAAACTTTCGGAATTGACAAAAATTTCCCGAGTTAAATCGGACTGAACGGTCAAACTTTCGGCGGGGATTTCTAATCCCGAGTTGCCAAAAACTTTCAGGTAAAAAGTTGTCGGGTGTGCCACGGTTCTATACAGCCCGACACGCTCAAAAACGGCGTTTTGGCTCGTTCCGTCCGCAGTATTTGGTGAAAGTTGTTTTGTCAAAAAACTTATTTTTTTCTCGACCCGCTCCACCGCGCAGGCGACTATGAGTGCAATATTCCCGATTACGCTCTCCGCCCTAATCTCAAAGTCAGAGCCTAATTTTGACTGTAATAATTTTTCCGCTTCAAGCAAATTTGACTTGAAGTCGGACATTTTCATCCCCGAAAAATCCGCTTCCATAAATTTTTTCTCCAATTATTTTTTCTTATAAAAACGTCGAATTTTTGTTTGAATTTTTAGCAATTTTTACTCCGCCGTTTACCACTCCGCTCACCGTATTTGCGATGTAACTTCCGTCGGAGTTTGAACTCTTTGGAAGTTCGTAAATGAGTTGAGCCGAAAATTTCAGCTCGTAAATGTTTGTCACAAGCGGAGTAAATTTTGCCAATGCACAAGATTTGTAAATATCACGTCCGAGCCTGAACGTGATTGGTGTCCCTTCCGCCATCACCTCCCGAAAAATATTTGTCAAAGTGTCTATCGATTGAATATTTGTTGTTCGATTTTTTATGTGAGCAGTAATCGAAATAATTATTCTCCTAAGTCCCGAAACGTAATCCGAAATATCGGAATTTATATTGTGCGCGGGTGTATTTATCTTCAAAATTTTCTCAAAACTTTCCACCAAATCAATCGGGTATTCCCGCCCGTAAGATGAATAATTTATGGCGGAAATTTCATCGCTTACCGCCTGAAATCCGCTCGACAAATTTTCAAGAAAAGTCGAAAAATTTACGCTTCCGTTTTCGACCGCTTTAATTAAATTTTCAATGGAATTGTAGCCCGTTTGTAGTGCCGCAAGGTTTAAGGCCGGGGCGTAGGTGTTCATCAAAATATCAGCCAATTTTGTTCCGCTGATTTTCCCTCCCTCAGCCAATTCCGTCAACGCTGTGAGTGCATATTTTTCAAAAAAATCACTCGTCGATTGCACGTTAATATTTTTCGCAATTTCCCTCACAAATCCCTCAACGTTATGTCCCGCATTCCCTCCGATTGATTGAGCGAGTGCGGTCGTGTTTTTCCAAACGTTAAGCGAATTTTTCTTTACGGAAGAAGAATTTGCCGTAATCGGAATGTAAAAAGCCGCGTTTGTATTTGCCATTTTTTGCTCCTTATTTCTGCAACGTTTTGACCTCGATATTTTCGAGCGAAAACTTTGGAATTTCTTGAGTGTTCAACTCAACTTTTTTGATCTCAACCCCGTCCAAAACCCTGAATACGCATACGTTTACAAGATTGTCGTCCAAGATTTTTTCAACGGTTTCCGTCGCATAAATCGTTGAAGAAAGTCCGTAATTTTTTGAGTTTACGGTCGTGAAAATTTTATTTTTTATCTCCAAAATTTTCTCGTCCGAAATCGCATTTTCACCTGAAAAAATTTCAACTTTTATCCCGATTTCAACTTCAACGGCGTGCGTAAATTTTATCAAAACATCCACGCCCAAGTCGTCTTTTAAAACGACTTCGCAATCCCCGACAAGCCCTATCCCGTCCGCAACGGTATCCAAAATCGCCCCCGCAAAAACCTCATCCGGTACGTTCGGTTTTGCGATAATTTTTACATACCCCGCCTCCATTTCGGGGGTTTCCGATTTGGTTAAAATTTTCAAATACTCGGGCGTATCGACGTAGTTTGAAAGTGATGAAAAAACGGCGGATTTTGTCGAAGAAAAATTTTTCCCTTTAGAGGTTTTGTACCTTGCGGAAAAATCCGCGTCGCTTTCTCCCTCGTTACCGATTGTGAGGTTTGCAAGGCTTCCGCTCAAAATCGAAGTAACCGAATTTTGTGCCGTGACGATTGAAAAATTTTCATCTCCCTTCATTGTGGATGGCAAAATTTTACCGAAATTTTTTGCCGTAAATCTCGCGACGCTTTCGCCGTCCTCAAGAAAAGTTACGGGGTATTCGTTGTAAAATTCTTCGCCCGTCGTTTTATCCCGAATTATCACAGAATTTGCATCCGCAAAACCGCCCGCCGCACCCGCAAGCGTCAAGTCAAAGTGAGTGTACTTTGGCTCTAATCGTTTAAGCCCGAGCCTTGAAAAAATTACGTCCTGCCACACCCCTTCGGTCTTTGTCGTGTCAAATTGTTCCGCAAGATATTTTATGTTTTCCTGCAAAATTTTTTCGTGTTTTGCGGCAATTTTTAGAAGAAATTCCAGAACGCCGTCCTGTTTTAAAAGAAAATCTTCCCCGTATTTTTCCCGAAAACTTTCGAGATATTTTTCCAGAATTTCTTCTTCGTTGTCGACCTCGATAACCCCGTTACCCGTTCGCATTTCCCGCCTCCTCTTGAGTAATTTTTTCGGCAAAATTTCCTGCCTCTTTTTGCCCGTTTTGTGCCGGAACTTTTTCCCAAAAAATTTCAACATTTTTGTTTGATTTTCCGCTCAGAGCTAACGCACATTGGACAACTTTTTCGATTGAATTGTTAAGCGAAACTGCCTGAATATCTTTGACTTTTGAAATTGCGGAAGAAAGAATTGTCTTTAAACTTTCGCCCGACATATTTTCGCTAATGTCAATCCCGTACGCCTGCGGAGGAGTTTTGGTCATAATATAGAAAAATTTCATCAACATATTTATGTGCTGAGAAATCGCATCCGCCTGCAAATCCACCGTGATATATTCGGGTTTTTGCCCGTCTTTTCCCATCGTAATAAAATCGGAATTAGGGAACCTCCGCTCGCCCGTTATCGGGTTCAATTCGGTGTTTTCGATACTCCCCGCAAGTTTCGGGTTTGCGTGGCGGTTGATAATCTTCGAGTTCTGAGAAATCGTGAGCATAATCTCTTCCACAATGCTCTCGCAGGATTTGTAGTCGCTTTCTCCAAAGTAAGTATCGCTTTCGGTCGTATTTTTCGAGTGGAAAAGCACAAAATCATCCCACTTGTCCGAAAAATCGTCCACCTCGTTTAACCCAAACAGGCTCACATCCTTAATCCTGTTGCTCAAAATTTCGTTGTTAACTTCCCAAACCTCGTTTTCGATAAATCCTCGGTGAATTTTTTCGATATGTTTGAATTTTCGCCCGTCTTGCACCACATCGAACATCAAAATATGCCCCGCAATATCGTTCAGATTTCCGTTGTTAAAAACGGGAAACCAGCAGTCCGGGCAGACCGAAAAAATCTTTATCTTGTTATCCTTCATCGAAACCTTCACGAGCGACTCCCCGAACCTCGAGTTGTCCGTGCAAATTTCTTTCACGACCGAGATAAAATTGTTGTCTCTTGCGATTTCATCCCAAAAATTTTGGTTCTCCTTGTCCGTCACGACGCTAAGCCCGTCGTTTGTCATCAAAATTTTGAAAAAATCGGTCAAACTTTTAAAAAGGTTCACCTCAATCAAAGTCTGAGAGGTCGTGTTTTGGAGCGGATATTTTTGCAAAAGTTTGCTTATAACCCCGCGAAACGCCGATGAAAATTCGCCCCTGTATAAATTTCTGTACCTTGCATATCTTCTCAGTCGGTCTGTATCTTCCGCGTCCCATTTGAGTTTGCGAAAATTTTCACAAGTAAGAAAAGATGTTAACATTTTTTATTTCTCCTATTTGCCAAAAGTCGTAACGTGTTTGAAAATTCCGTAGCGTAGTGCGTCCATGCAATCGTCGTTAATCTTTAGCGGAATATCGCTTTCACTCTCAAGAAGTCCCTTCCTCGCCTGCTCTGCTTCCGTCGGGTACCTGTATGTTGAAAACTCGTTGAGAGTGTTTTTGCACCTCTCGGACACAAGCAGTTTGTCGTAGTTTATGACCTCCCGAACTATCGCAACGCTGTCTTCAACCTTCGGTTTTTCCTCGTAAATTACAAGATTGGTACTCCGCCGAAGTTTGTCGTTCTGCTCGGGGCGGGCGTTATCGCAGTTTGCAAAGCTGAAAAATCTTCCGTATTCTTTCTGTTTTTCAAAAATCCACGAAATAATTTTATCCGCCTCGATTTTTGACGCGTAAAGTTCGTCCGCAAGGTAGTAAGTTTTTGCCCTGTCCACTCCAAACAAAAGGCACGCCGTCGGGTGGTTCCACCCCCAGTCTACCCCTAAAAAGTATTCCGTAATCTCGTTGTTTTTGATTTTGTTCAAAAGTGTTTCGTGCGGGATTACGTGTTTTTCAAAGCTGAACGTGTCATAGACCAGTCCTTCCGCAACCACCCACAGCCCGTTGATTTTTCTTGCCTTGAAAGCACCGCTGTAAAGTTTTTCCTGATTGTCGATGAAAGTTTTTGACAAATTGGCGTTGTCCTTCATCGTAAAATGCCAATACTCAAAAACCTTCCTCACGTCCTCGTCCCCGTCAAGATAGGGTTTAATCCTCTCTCGATAGAGCCAGTGATTGGAGCTTTCGGGGTTGCTGTCCGCAAACGCTCTGGCGTTTGCGGGGGTAAGTCGGCTCAGTGCCATATTGTAAAACCCGTAGTGGTGTTGCGGCAACTCGTTTGCGTACCAAAAATCCCAAGTTCCGCCCTGTATTGATGACGAACTGTCTGACTCTCCTCCGCCGACGACCAAGCATTGATAAATTTTTCCCCAAAGTGTAATCTCGAGTTCGCCCGAGCTTCCGTTATATTTGCAGTTTCCGCCAAGGTAATTTTCTATAAAAGGTTTCAACTCGATTAGCACGTTGTTTCTGACCGTGCTTTTTGAATACCCCGAAAAAACTTTCAAATTTTCGTTCCCGATGGCGTCGAAAATCTGTGGAATTTTTTGGATAATGTTTAACGTTTTCCCGCTCCTGACCGCCCCGTCAAGTAGCGTCAAAAGCGGAAATTCTTCAGGAGGTTTTGCCAAAAACCGTTTCGCTTTTTCGCTGTATAAACTTTTTTCCCATTTTATCGGCATGCTAATTTTTCTTTCCCAAATTTTTCATCGCTTTCAAATACTCCTGCCGAACGCTCTCGAAATTGTCGACGTTTGACTCCTGTTTGTCCTTCATATCGGTCAAATTTTTGGCGACAAAAATCGTATACGTCGGGTTGTAATACCCCCGCATTGCAAGGTCGTTTATCATATCTTTCTGCAACGCACGGCACTGCTCGCACGCCGTCCGAAACTCGGGACGGGTTTTCTCCCAATGTTTAATCGCCTCGACCGTAACCCCGATTGACACCGCAAACTTTTCAAAAGTCGGCAGCGGGTTCGGTTTCTCGACCGTCTTAACTTTTTCTCCGTTTTTGTCCGTGGTTACCTCGTATTTTTCGACCGTGTGTGCTACGCTGAAAAATTTCAGAATTTTTTGTGCATATTCTCTGTCGTATTTGTATCGTTTTTTCATGTAAATCCTTTTTTGTTTTTACCTTGTCGGGTTCAATGAAAACGTTGAACCCGACCTACAACTTTTGTCTTGATTTCGCCCAAGACCTCGACGTCGTTGTTGAAATTCTTCCTCAACTGTATATAAATCGGGTTCCCAAACTCGTCCTTCCGTCGGGTTTTCTTAAAATCCCCGTAATAAAAATTTTGGTTGACAAAGTTTCCGTGCTTAATCTCACTCAGGTTTTTGAGAACCTTCTCGTACCTCAACTCCGCCTCCCGCCCCGAAAGCAGTCTTTCCCTTACCGAACCGCCCATTACCTGCCTCAACTCCCTGAGCTTTTGGCACCCGCAACTCGGGCATATCCCGTATTCAACCTTCCTGTAAAAGTCACGACTGTTCTCAAGCACTCGTGAAAATCCGCCCCCAAAACGGCGGTTGCAACATTCAAGCATAAATCCTCCCTCCCCGTATTGTAAACCGTCAAATCCGAAAACTGCTTTGGAATTACATCAGACCTCCCTGTTTACCGGGCTGTTTTCAGTATAACTCATTTCAAAAATTTTTCTACCCTTTTTGTACCCTAAAATAACATTTCTTAGTGTTATGTTTTGTAACGACAGTGTGCAGCAAGGCTTTTCACCCTCTTGAAACCTTAAAAATTCACCCCGTTTTTACCCGATTGTGGAATTGTATTACCCATATTTTATTTTATGGTAAAATAGTTGTCAGTGAACGGAGAGTTTAAATTATGAAAAAAAATATTATTACTGTTTTATTGATACTTGTAGTGCCTGTTTTGGCATACTTTTTAATGACTGCATTCAATAAAGACGAGGTTTCTCAGGCGGTTGCACAACCTGCAAAACCGCAGGTCATAAAGTTTACCTCGACCATGTGCCTCGACTGCCAAACCATGAACAAAATTATGAAAGAAATCTTCCCGAAATACGACGGGCAAATAGTTTTAACGGAAATTCAGGTTCAAGACGGTAAACCCTCTACCGAAGAGATGATTAACAAGCACAACGTTACCCTTGTTCCGACGATTATTCTCCTCGACAAAAACGGGAAACAAATAAAACGCATCGAAGGTGCGATTGAAAAAGAAGTTATGGACGGCTACTTACAAGGATTGTTGAAATAATGACAAATTACGTTGAATTGTTTACGGGTTCAAACAGCATAATTCTGCTCTACGGAATGTCGTTGGCGGGCGGGCTTGTGGCGTCAATTTCGCCCTGCACGCTTGCCATGCTCCCGATAATCGTCGGATACGTCGGCGGGTATTCCAAAGAAAAACCTATAAAAACCTTCCTCCAGCTCCTGTTTTTTATAATCGGGACGGCGATAGTTTTTTCCGTCATAGGGGTTATCTGTGCCGTGACGGGAAAAGTTTTTGTCTCGTTTGCGGGAAGCTATTTTAGCTTAATCTTGTCAAGCATAATCATGATTGCGGGCTTAAAGCTCGTCGGGTTCCTGGACTTTGAACTTCCCGTAATAATCAAGGAAATGCCGAAAAACAACGGCACAAACACCTTTCTCTACCCGCTCATCTTGGGAGGAGTGTTTGCGTTAGCGGGAACCCCTTGTTCCACCCCTATTTTAGCCGCAATAATGGCGTTTGCCTCGATGTCCGCAAGTCTTACCCAGTCCGTCATAATGCTCTTCCTCTTCTCGCTCGGGCAGGGCTTAATCCTCGTCTTTGCAGGCGTTTTAACCTCCAAATTAAAATCAAATCCTAAGTTTTATAAATTCACCAACGGACTTTTAAAATTCAGCGGATACCTGCTTATTTTGACCTCTCTGTTTATTTTTTATAAAATATTTTCACCACTGCTTGTCAAATAACCAAAATTGTAGTAAAATGGTTTTGGTAAATTAGGATATGTGGAGAAAATCGATGAAAACATTTGAAGGTCAGCTCATAGCCGGTGATGAAAAATTCTGCATCGTCATCTCAAGGTTTAACGATTTTATCGGTTCAAAGTTGCTCTCGGGTGCGATTGACGAACTCTTACGTCACGGCGTCAGCTCGGACAACATTGATATAGTAAAGGTTCCGGGAGCATTTGAAATCCCGCTTGCGGCTCTAAAATGTGCCAAAACAAAAAAGTACGGGGCAATAATCACCCTCGGAGCAATTATCAAAGGGGCAACCGCCCATTTTGAATACGTTAGTGCGGAATTGTCCAAAGGGATTGCAAGCGTCAGCCTGCAAACCGAAGTTCCCGTAATTTTCGGGGTGCTTACGACCGAAAACATCGAGCAGGCAATAGAGCGTGCGGGGACAAAGGCGGGCAACAAAGGTGCCGACGCCGCTAAAGCCGCAATCGAGACCGCAAATCTTATGAAATTATTTTAATCAATCTGTTTCGGGAGTAAAAGGGTTTGCTTAAAAAATAATGAAATATAATCCGTTTCATTGCCTCCATAGAGTAAATCCTTCCCGTTTTTATTAAAATCATTATTATAAGGAGTATTTATATGAGCGAAGTTATCACGGAGTATCGGAACGAAAACACAAAAGACATCGACATCCTCTCAACAAGAGAAATAGTCTCAAAGATGAACAACGAGGATAAGCTCGTTGCACTTGCCGTAGAAGACGCCTGCGACGAAATCGCACAAGCAATCGACATCATCTCTCGTCAGTTCTTAAAAGGTGGTCGCCTGTTCTACTTTGGGGCGGGAACATCCGGCAGGCTCGGAATTTTGGACGCCTCGGAATGTCCTCCGACTTTCAGCACCGAGCCTGATATGGTTCAAGGAATTATTGCGGGCGGAAAAGACGCCATGATTAGTGCCGTCGAAGGTGCCGAAGATAACTTTGAACAAGGAAGAGCGGATGCCAAAGTCCTGACGCCGCAGGACGTTGCGGTCGTGATTTCCGCAAGCGGCAATCCTAAGTATCTTCTCGGGGTTTTAAGTGCAGCCGATGACATAGGTTGTAACACAATCGCCGTAACCTGCAACTCCAAGGGCAAAATCGCCGAAGAGGCGGAGCTTGTCATCTGCGCAGAAGTCGGGGCGGAAGTTATCGCAGGCTCGAGCAGGCTAAAAGCCGGAACCGCTCAAAAAATGATTTTGAACATGCTTTCAACGGGGGCAATGATTAAAATCGGAAAGACTTACGAAAACTTTATGATAGACTTAAAACCCGTCAACGAAAAATTAAAAGACAGAGCTATACGTATTGTTGCGGAAATTGCGGGCGTACGTTTGAGCGAGGCACTTTCGGCTCTGCTCAAGTGCGATTGGGAAATCAAAACAGCAATAGTAACGATTACGACGGGGCAGGACGTTGAGACGGCACGGCTCGAGCTTAAAAAGCACGGCGGGGTGTTAAGAAAGTTGATAAAGAAACAGTTAGCAGTATAAGAAAAGAGGGTATTATATATGAAATTAACGGTTTTAGGTGCGGGATGCTGGGGGCTGACGTTGGCATGGTTGTTGACGGACAATTTTGAAGAGATTACCGTCTGGGGACGGGCATGCGACCTCACGGAAGATTTAATCAAAAACAAACACACCTCCAAGCCGTTAGAGGTTCAGCTCAACGAAAAAATAGAGATAACCTCGGATTTAGCAGCGGCGATAAAAGACGCCGACATAATCCTCTCGGTTGTTGCGACCTCGGGAACCCGTGACGTTTGCGAAAACCTCAAAAAATCGGGAATAAACTCCGAACAAATTCTCGTCAACGCCTCAAAAGGTATCGAGTTGCCGTCACTTTTAAGGATGTCCGAAGTTATAAAAGACGTTCTTCCTGACCAAAAACTTGCGATCCTCTCGGGACCTACTTTGGCAAAAGAAGTTTTGGCGGGAAAACCGACCGCTGCGTGCGTTGCAAGCGAAGATATGAAGGTTGCGGAATTTGTCCAGCGTGCGTGCAACGTCTCGGGTAAATTTAGGCTTTACACAAACTCGGACGTAATCGGGGTCGAACTTGGCGGAAGTTTAAAGAACGTTATCGCAATAGCGTCCGGGTTTGCACACGCAATGAACCTCGGGGACAACTGTGCGGGAACTCTTCTCACCCGTGGTATGGCGGAAATTGTCAGGGTAAGTATTCAGCTCGGTGCAAACCCGTCCACCCTCTACGGGCTTTCCGGCATGGGGGATTTGATTGCGACCTGCTCAAGTCCGATGTCGAGAAATTACACAGTCGGCTCAATGCTCGGACAGGGGAAAAAAATCGACGATATTTTGCGTGAACTAGGCTCTGTCGCCGAAGGTGTCAAAACCTCAAAGGCTATCTGCGAATTGGCAAAGAAATTGGACATCGAAGTCCCGGTCTCCAATGCCATTTACGAGGCGGTGTATACGGACATCACCCCGGATGAACTCCTCGCAAAGCTCATGAACAGAAAGCTCAAAGAAGAAGAAAAATATGTGTAGTGGAATAGTGATTAAGTTTTAGCGGGGGATAGGGATTGGTGAAACCTCCCAATAACCGTAAAATTTAGCCCTCCCCATACGAGGGGCGGATTTTGCGTAGAGTGTAGTGAGCAGAGCGAACGAACTCGAAGGCGAGCGGCGGCAGAGAGCGGAGCAATTTGTTTGGAGGAACAGAGTTCCGAAAACAAATTGCGGAGGCTCGTTTAACGCCGCCGCGAAGAAAAGCGCGGAGCTGAGTGAACGGTAGTTTGTGGCAACAAACGTAGTGAACGACAGCGTAGCGTGGAGCAATAATCCAAGACAAGGGGGCGAACAATACAAAATTTACCTTAATTAAACGATGTCTTTTTCCCAAAAATCATTATAATCATAGTATGAGAAAGTTGTGTTTAATTTTATCGTTAATATTTGCATTGCAGACAAGTGCCTACGGCGCGTTTTTCAAAAAAAACGACGTGAAGACCGAGACCTCGAACGGTTACGTCGGGACTTTGCCGAACCTTAAAAATAACGTCACCCCCGAAGAGCCTCAAAAGGCAATGCCCGTGTTTGACAAAACCACGACTTTTCACTCCGAAAACTCGATAAAGCCCACCCCGACCGACGATCCGTCGTTTGTGAACATTATTTTAAAACAGGACAAGATGTCCCCTTATGTTTCGGATTTGCAGGAATTTATCGATATGTTCGAGCAGATTTTGGACTCGGTTGAGAACAACGAACCAAATCAACGCTTTGCCTCAAGGGTTTATTATCTGAATATTAACACGAATTATTTTATGGACAAGTACGAGGGTAGAACCGAAAGTTCATATGAGTCTTACAAAAAGATTGTCGAGATAAGCAACCGCACAAAAGAAATTTCGCAGCTGAGAGCGGATGCGGAAAAATACAAACGCTACCTTGCGTATACGGACACGGGAAGCATTTACAGCCAAAACAACATCGACAAAGAACTGGACGGACTGAAAATCGACATCGAACGCGCAATCACGGTCTTAAAGAACACGAGATGAGTGTTTGTTTTGCACTCCCCCGTAGGAGAGGGCTTAAAAAATCATGTTTTTGTAGGATTGAATTTTTTAGCGTCTCAGGTAAAGTTATTATGGAAGCGATTTGTTTATCATAGTATTTTCCCGTTCGGAGTTACAAATGTTATCAGAAGAAATATATTACTATAAGATAAAATTTACTGACATCTACCAACACGTTGTACTTCCTGCCTTGAGAATTGTGGAAAATGACAGAAAAAAATGGCAGGAAAGTGCTTTTCAGTTTAAACAGGGTACCGTTGTTTTCGTGACGGTAATGTTTATATTTGTAAATTTATACATCTCTTCCAGACTTTCGCCACGAGAAATTGCCGCTCCGAGTTGGATTGATAACGTTATTATAATGTGGACAACTCCCGAAGTGCTGTTGTTTTTGGTGCTTGCCAGCATTGTCGGCGGGATATTGTGCTACTCATTGTCCCTCATTTGCAAGACAAAGTTTGAAGAAACCTTAAAATCAAAGATTGTACCCATCGCCGTAAAAGCCTACGACACACTCAAATGGTCAACCGCTCCGATTATTCCCGTGGGCGAAATCGTCGCATCAAAAATTTTTGACAGTAAAAAATTGGCGATTGAAAGTATCTCAAACGGCGATACCTTTATAGGTTCTTTCAAAAATCATACATTCAAAATGTCCGAAATCATGCTCAACTATAAAAAAGGTGAAGGAAGTAAAAATTTCAGAGGGATAATGATTTCCGTCGAAATTCCGAGAAGAATACTCGGAAACACCATCGTCAAAAACGTCGACACAAACACTGCTTATGAATACGGCGAAATATCTTTGTTTGACGAGTTTTCCAAGTATTTTAAAGTTTTTACTACCGACAAACTCGAAGGCAGATACCTTGTTTCAGATGCGTTTTTGCAAACCCTCCAAAACTTGAAAAAAGCATTTTCCGCAGACAATGTCGAATGCAGTTTTTTTGAACACAGGCTTCTGATAACCCTTGAAACCACATCCCCGCTGTTTTTTGTCGGAGATTTTGACAATTCGGTCTTGGATACTAACCGATACACGTTGTTCCTCGACCGCCTCGTATTGGTTTTTGAGATAATCGAGGCTCTGAAAATTTACTAGAACTCAGGCAAAAGAATTATGACAACGATTTTGGAAATTGTAAAAATTTTAACGGATGCGGGTATTCCCTCAAACGAGGCAAATATTGAGGTAAAACTGCTTATCGAACACTTTTGCGGGTATTCGACAAAAGACATCATTATGGGAAAAACGCTTGATTACGAAAAACTTGAGACAGTCAAAGAAAAAGCCCTACGGCGTGCAGAAACCCGTGAACCCGTCCAGCATATCATCGGACTTGCAGATTTTATGGGCGAAAAATTTATCGTAAACCCCTCCGTCCTTATCCCACGTGATGAAACGGAACTGCTTGTCCGTCGTGCGGTCGAGATTATCAACAAACGAAACCTCAAAACCGCACTCGACGTCGGAACGGGAAGCGGGTGTATCGCCTGTATGGTCGCAAAACTTACGGACTGTCAAGTTATCGGGCTTGATATTTCAACGGACGCACTCAATACCGCACTCGATAACGCCTCAAGGCTCAATCTTTACAACAAGGCGATTTTCAGAAAGTCGGATGTTTTCTCCAACGTAAAGGAAGGCGAAAAATTTGATATAATCATCTCAAACCCGCCGTATATCCCGATTTCGCAAAAAGAAACACTTCAGGAAGAAGTCAGGTTTGACCCCGAAACGGCACTTTTTGCGGGGGACGAGTTCGGGGTGGAATTTTACGAAAAAATCACCCGAAACGTTCCCGCCGTACTAAACCCGAACGGGTATCTTCTTTTTGAGCTCGGTATCAAGCAGGCAAAACACGTCGCAGATATTATGACCGATAACAATTTCAAAGTCATTGACATCGTAAAGGATTTGTCGGGGATTAATCGGGTTATAGTCGGAAAACTTAACCCCTAGTCGCTTTCCGCAACCACCGTTGTGATAAGTTCTCCGTAATTGTTTACATGCCCGTCGGTTTCTTCGACTATGTACCTTAAATCCGGCTGATTTTCGATTGCTTTTCTTGCCTTCGTCATTGCCGCCTCAAGGTCGGTAAACTCGCCGATTAGTGTTTTTGAAAATTCCGAGTAATCTCTTTCCGTATAAACGTGATACATTTTTATCTCCTTTTTACAAATTTCAGCCTAAACTTTTTTTAACAAAACGGACGCAAACGCCTCAATCGCCAATCCTTCGCCGACGGCGTCCATTTTTTCGTTGGTTTTAGCCTTCACCGAGACATCGCCCTCGTCAAGGTGGAGTATTCCGCCCAAAACCCGTTTCATCTCGGGGATATACGGCATCATTTTGGGCTTTTGGGCAATAATATTGCTGTCGAGGTTCACTATTTCATATCCTTTTGCTTGGATAAGTTCAGCGACGTTTTTCAGTAAAACTTTGCTGTCCGCCCCTTTAAATTTTGGGTCGGTATCTGGGAAAATCGTCCCGATGTCGGAAAGAGCCAAAGCTCCGAGCATGGCGTCAATTATTGCGTGGATTAGGACGTCTGCATCGGAATGCCCGTCCAAACCTTTCTCGTAGGGGATTTTTACCCCGCCGATAATCAACTCCCGACCTTCGGTCAGCCTGTGTATGTCGTAGCCCGTTCCAATTCTGTACATAATTTTCCCTCGTCCTACTTATAATTTTTGCACTAAAAAATTTTTTGTCAATTTTGGGGAAGGGACTAAGTCACTTCACATTACGCTGTCAGTTTGAATTTGTCGAACGGCGATTTTTTATCATCCGCCACCTGTACGGTGTTTAGGTCAAGCTCTCTTGCAACGGCAGGCTTTTCGGGTTTGCCGAAATGTTTTTTCTTATCGTAAGTGTTTTCTACGTCTTTGCCCTCTTTATGTGCGTCGTCTTTTCCTTTGTTCATCATTTTTTCGACCTTCTTAGCCCAAGGAGTCGCAATCAAAGGTACGATTACACGTTTTCCGATAATCGTTGCCGCCGATATATCAAGTACAAACTTGAATACGCTCAGGGCATCATCTTTATTTTCTTCAAAAAGTTTCTGCAACTTGAGTTTCTTCATAACAGGTTCGCCGGCCTTTGCAGCCCACATACGAACTCTTGAAACGAACTGCGACTGTGCAATCTTGTTGAATGTCTTGCTGAACATTTTATCGAAAATCTTTCCGCTGTATTTTCTCATTGCCAAGAACATTCCGATTTGTGCCAAAATCATCAGCAACCCGTTTGTAAGGTCTAGTGCCGCAACAAACTTCCTTTTTTCTTCCGGGATACGGTCATTATGTAAGCTCTGGGTTACGTACATCGCACACCCGATACCGTCTTTCAAAATAATGGAGGTAACGGTTGCCGCTCCCAAAACGCCTTCGGGATCTTTTGCCCATTTTTCGCCGAGAACCTTCATTGGTCGAGTTTTGGTGAACCAACCCATTCCTTTTGCTATTGCATCAATTCCGCTCATTATTTATCACCTCCGACCTTATTTTGTTGTTGCTGTTGTTGCAACTGATGATTTTTCTTGACCCCCGCAAGTTTAGGGAAGAAGATTTCCATAAATCTCGGGTATACCCAGTTCAATGCCGTACACGTAATCGGTAGCGTTATAAATACCCCGACGGCAATTTTTACAACTTGGTTCAACGCTTTATATTGGTGATTAATCAATTTCTTGTAACTCTTTGCAATATCTTTTGCCAACTTCTTCTGCAAGTCTTCAAGGTTATGGCTGTATACATCGGTATCTCTAAGTACGCTTTCGACAATACCGTTGTCTTTTTCAAACCGGCATATCTCGGCAACCTTCTTTAACGTTTCCTGAATGGTTGTGCGTGACGCTTCCGCCGGGTTCTTAATCTTTGCACTCTCAAGCATTATCGCACGGTCAGCCAAGACCGAATTCTTTTTCAACAACGCTTTGCGGTATGTTTCTGCCGAATAATTGCCTTCACACATCTTCTCAATACAATCTATACGTTCAAGTATTCTTATTGCGTGGCTTGCTTGCAAATCTTTTGGTCTTATCAAACATTCGTTTATCAGTTCTTTTAATTCAGGCTTTTTAGTGTTATCATACAGTTTGGTTAAGGAGTCTTTTGTAATCTTTGCCTCTGCTGTTTCGTACGCCTTGACCAATTTTTCTTTGGCAAGTTTGCGTTCGGCTGCGGTTGCATTCGGACTTCTTAGAACCGCGTTTGCGTCCTCGATGTCCTGTATTGGAATTTCCTTGAACATTTCCCGTATATCTTCTTTATTGTTGTGAAGAATATCTGCTTTTTCAACGTACTGAGCCATAGCCTCACGTGTTTTTTGGAGCTTGTCGCTATCGCTGATGTAGTTGTCGATATTCTTGTTAATCAATTCCGCAACCGTCTTGTCGTCAAGTTTTTGCTCGCCTATTCGTATCTCGTTTTTATCAAGGAATTCATCCGCAACCTTTTGTAATTGCTCGTCCTGTAATGCTTCTAAGCGAGTATCAAATTTTTCTTTGTACGCTTTACGATCCGCCGATTTTGAGAACAGAGCGGAAGGCTTTTCTACCCCTTCTTCTTTCAACTGCTTCGCAACAAGTCCCTTGAGGTAAGTATCCGTATTGATAAGTGAGCGGTTTAAGTTAAACCACATATTTTTGGCTCTTTCCGGAACGTTAAACATTGAATCAAGAATTTTGTCGATGTACTTCTGAACGCTTGCCTGGAACAAAATTGCCAATCCCGCAGAAATAGGCTGTCTCATTGCCGTATAAAGTTTTGTATTTGCCAAATCTTCTTTTTCTTCTTTTGTCGCATTCTTAGGAGGTCTCACAAACGGATTGAACCCGATAAATATTGGTGCAACCGCACCCGTACCTACCGCAGTAATCAAAATTCCGCCAAGCTCCCCTTTTAAGCTCTCAAA
>CAMAML010000007.1 GCA_945836835.1 uncultured cyanobacterium
AAGGCTACGAAATCACGCTTGACGACAGCGACGCCGATGTCGTTATCGTGAACACCTGCTCTTTTATCCACGACGCCGAAAAAGAGTCCGTTCAAAGTATTTTGCGGATGACCGAAAGCGGGAAAAAGGTTATTGTAACGGGTTGTTTACCCCAAAAACACAAAGAAGAGCTTAAAGAAGCTATCCCTGAAGTGTGTGCTATGGTCGGGACGACCGATTTTAAAGACATTGTCCCGATTGTGGAGCAAGTTTTGGACGAACAAAACGAAGCCTACGTTTCAAAAATTTCCGAAAAACCCGAATATATCTACCCCGAAGCCATTCACAGGCAACAGATTACAATGGGTTCAAGCTCTTATATAAAGATTGCGGACGGGTGCAATTACCACTGCGGTTACTGTATAATCCCGCAACTGAGGGGACAGTACCGCTCAAGAACGATTGAGCATATAGTCGACGAGGCAAAAGAACTCGTGAATAAAGGGGTTACGGAAATAGACCTGATTGCACAGGATACCACAAGTTACGGGATTGATATTTACGGCAAACCTTCGCTTGCAAAGTTACTCACGGAGTTGAACAAAATCGAGGGCTTAGGGTGGCTCAGAATAATGTACGCTTACCCGACCCAGATGACGGATGAGTTGCTTGAGACAATCGCAAAGCTCGACAAGGTCGCAAAGTATGTCGACATCCCGCTCCAGCATTTCAGCAAAAGTGTCTTGGAGGCTATGCGTCGTCCCCTGTCGGATTATGACGTGCTTGTGAAAAACATAAGAGAAAAAATCCCGAACGTTGCAATAAGAACCGCCTTTATCGTCGGGTATCCCGGGGAAACCGAAGAGGATTTCAAGGAACTTTACGATTTTATCAAGCGTTCGAGGTTCGATAAGATGGGCGTTTTTGAGTATTCAAGAGAAAAGAACACCACTTCATACTCGATGAAAAATCAGGTGCCGAAAAAAGTTGCACACGAACGGTTTAAAAAGTTGATGGAGTTGCAACAACAGATTTCTTATGAAATTAATCAGGAAAAAGTCGGGCAAATTTTGCCTTGTATCGTGGAAAGCGTTACGGATGACGGAGTTGCCGTTATGCGCTCGGAATATGACGCACCCGAAATTGACGGGGTGGTTTACGCCGAGATAAAGGAGAAAAACGTTGTCCCCGGAGACATTGAGCGGGTAAAAATCACAAGAGCCGACGAATATGACCTTTTTGGTGAAGTCGTGTAGCATTTTATAATATTTATGATACAATAAACGGGTATGACAAATTCGACGAAACATTACATCAAAGAACTGTTTAATATTGCCCTGCCGATTATTATGGGAAACCTCGGGTTTATCCTGATAGGGGTCGGGGACGTTTTGATTGCGGGAAGGCACTCGACCGATACGCTTGCGGCAATCAGTATTGCGACGGCTATCACAAATTGTATCCAAACTTTCGGGGTCGGGCTGATTGCGGGAGTGTCACCGCTGTTGTCGAATTTTCGGGGCGAAAACAAGTCCGCAAAACGCTATTTTTACCCGACGTTAAGGTTTTCGTTCGTGCTGGCGGTAATAGTTATGCTCATAATCCTTGCGGTCATTCCGCTGATTAACTATTTGAATTTTGAGCCGAAACTCGTCCCGATGATTAAGCAGTATATGTTTATCACGGCATTTGCGACTTTTGGCGGGTATTTGCACGTGGCAGTCAAAGAGTTTTTGCAGGCGTTTGAAATCGTGGTGTTCCCCAATTTGCTCACGGTCTTTGCGGTCGTTTTGAATGTTATACTCAACATTATTTTCGTGTTCGGGTGGGGCGTAATCCCGTCAATGGGTGTTGTCGGGCTTGCGATTGCAAGTTTTGTCGTAAGATATTTTATGGGGATTGTCCTTTTAATATATTGTATGTCCATAATGCGGTTTTCTAATTATGTCGACAGGTATTTTTACAAACAGATGATAAAAATCGGGCTACCGATTTCGACGGCGGTGTTTGTCGAGTTTGTGGCGTTTAACAGTATCGCAATAATTATGGGTAGAATTTCGGGGGCGTACGCCGCCGCACAAAATATTTTATGCACGATGACGACGGTTTCGTTTATGGTTCCGTTTGCAATTTCAAACGCTATTGCCGTAAAGGTCGGGTTTGCAAACGGGGCGGAGAATTTTTACGACATGAAAAAATATATCAAGGTCGGGATTTTTATCTGCGTCGGGTTTATGGCGTTCAGTGCCGTTGTTTTTTGTGGTTTCCCCGAATTTTTGGTAAGCATCTTTACAAAAGATGCCGAGCTTGTAAAAATTTGCGTCCCGATAGTTTATGTGCTGTCTGCGTTTCAGATTTTTGACGGGTTGCAGGTTTCACTGTCGGGCGTGTTTAAGGGGTTGAAAAGTACCAAAATTGTCCTGTTGGCAAACTTTGTCGGGTATTGGATGATTGCAATACCGCTTGGTATAATTTTGGCGTTCGGGTTTGGTCAAAATTTAAGAGGGTTTTGGTTCGGGTTGTTCGTTTCATCCGTCGCCCTCTGTACGATTATGCTCACGGCGTTGACTAAACGATTGCGGGATAATTATTAAGTCGAACGATTGGCATTTGTCAGATCTTTTACGACTTCGGCGGCAATAATCAGCCCGACGACCGACGGCACAAAGGCGGTACTTCCGGGGATTTGGCGTCTGTTCGTACATTTCCTGACGGTTCCGGGCGGGCAGATACAGTGCGAACGACAGCTTATCGCCGTATCCTCAACAGGTTTTAGCGGAATTTCTTTTGAGTATACGACTTTGAGCTTTTTAATTTTGCGTTTGCGAAGTTCTTGTCTCATAACCTTTGCAAGCGGGCAAACCGAGGTTTTAAAGATGTCGGACACTTCAAACAGTTCGGGGTTAAGTTTATTTCCAGCCCCCATGGAGCTTATGACGGGGACGTTCAGCTTCGTTGCACGCTCGACGATTTCGAGCTTGCCGACAACGGTGTCTATCGCATCGACGACGTAATCGTATTTTGAAAAATCGAACTCGTCCGCCGTCTCGGGGGTAAAGAAAGTTTTGTATTTATGGACGATAACGTTCGGATTAATGTCCAAAATCCGCTCTTCGGCAACGTCAACTTTGTATTTACCGACCGTACTCCTTGTGGCAAAGATTTGGCGGTTAAGGTTTGTGAGGCAAACTTTGTCATCGTCTATCAGGTCAATTTCACCCAATCCGCTCCTAATTAGTGCCTCAACGGTGTACCCGCCCACACCCCCTATCCCGAAAACGGCAACACGAGAGTTTTTGAGTTTTTCAATCCCCTCTTTCCCAAGCAAAAGTTCCGTTCTTGAAAATTGGTTTAACATCAGCAAGCCCGTCAAGTTTTTACCACAAAATTCCAGAACCTGCCTGAGGGCTTGCCCTCTATGGGAAACGGCGTTCTTCTCGTCTGCGGAAAGTTCCGCCATGGTCTTCCCCTCCTTGCCGTCGACAAGAAATATCGGGTCGTAACCAAATCCGCCCGTTCCCGCTTGCGAGTGAGAAATTTCCCCTAAACATTCCCCTTTTACGGAGTATAAAACTTCGCCGTTTTCTCCGACAAGCGTCATGGCACAAACAAATTTTGCCCGACGGTTTTCTTTTCCTTCAAGAGATTTTAAGAGTTTGTCAATTCTTGCCTGCGGAGTGGAGGCGTAGCGTGCGGAATAAATTCCCGGCATGCCATCCAGTGCGTCCACACAAAGCCCCGAGTCGTCGGCTAAGGCGACCATGCCGGTAAGTCGACTTGCCTCACGGGCTTTTATGAAAGAGTTTTCTTCAAAAGTTTTGCCGATTTCTATCGGGTCAAAACCTTTTGGTGGCAAGGTAAACTCAATATCTTTTACACCAAAGGTTTCGGTGATTTTTTGTAACTCTTCCAATTTATGAGGGTTTGAGGTCGCAAAAACTATTTTCAAAATTATTCTCCTTAAAAACTATTTTCCCCAACGGCGTTGACGGAAATTAAACTCTTTGATTGCGTCAGCGAGTGAAGTTTTGTCAAAATCAGGCCACAGAGTTTTGGTTATAAAAAATTCCGAATACGCAATCTGCCACAGCAGATAGTTTGAAATCCGCATTTCCCCGCCGGTTCTGATGAGTAGGTCGGGGTCGGGAATATTCTTTGTATAGAGGTTGTCCGAGATTAGTTTTTCGTCAATTTCGTCAACGTTAAGCATGCCGTTTTTGACGAGGTGAGCTATTTCTTTCACGGAATGAACGACTTCCGCTCTGGCTCCGTAGTTAAAAGCTATCTGCAATCTTACGCCCGTGTTGTTTTTCGTAACCTCGACGGAATTTGCAAGGATTGCTTGAAGTTTTGGGGAAAGTTTGGAAATATCGCCGATAAAATTAATAACGACACCATGCTCATGCATTTCCGCAAGCTCGTTTTGTAAAGTTTTGCCGAGCAAATCCATGAGAAAGTCGACTTCCTCTTTTTTTCTGTTCCAGTTTTCGGTCGAAAACGCATACACGGTAAGGTATTTTACCCCGAAATCGTCGCAGGCATACATAACTTTTTTCAATGCATCAACGCCCTTTTTATGCCCAAAAGCCGAGGGTAAGCCTTTTTCCTTCGCCCAGCGACGGTTTCCGTCCATAATTATCGCTATATGTTTTAAGTCGGTTTTTGTTACTATCTCCGACACTTTTTGTTCTAACTCTTCTACTGCCATTGTTAGTCCTTAAATTAACTTCCGCACTCCAAAAAGTATAGCGAAAAACTTAAAAAATTACAAGATGAAATCTTACGAATTGTTAATCTTGTTGACATTACGGCGAAAATATAGTCTAATAGAAAAAAGAGTATGATTAGGTAAAATATGTATATAAAAAATCTCGAGATAGATAATTTCAAATCATTTGCCAATAAATCGGAAATCCCCCTTTTGAAAGGTTTCACTACGGTTTCGGGGCCGAACGGCTCGGGCAAAAGCACAATAGTTGACAGTATCTTGTTTGCACTGGGCTTAGCTAGTGCAAAGGAACTGCGTGCGGGAAATATTTCCCAGTTCATAACCACCCACAACAACAGAAACGAGGCTTACGTTAAAGTAACCTTCGGGGATATGGAAAACAACCGGGACATCAGTATTGCAAGACGTATTAAAAAGGTTTCTCAGGGGTTTGCAAGCACGTACTACATCAACGACAGTGTAACGACTTTGTCTAATGTTCATGCCCTTTTGGAGAAATACAACGTAACGCCTAACAGCTACAACGTTATTATGCAGGGTGACGTTAAGGGTATTGTTGACTGTACGGCACAGACCAGGAGAAAAATTATCGACGAGATTGCGGGGATTGCCGATTTTGACAGAAGAATAGAGCAGGCAACAAACGAGCTTAACGGGGTTGAACAGAGAGTCGAGCGTTCAAGTCTTATCCTTAACGAAATCGAGGCAATACTCGAGCAACTCAAAGAAGAAAGAGAAGTCGCAATAAAATACCAAAAACTCAGAGAAGAAAAACAGAGTTACGAAAGCCAAGTGGCAACGGTTAAGTTCTTTGACCTTAAGCGGAATTTGGAACAGGCTCACGAAAACATCCTCGAATTTACCAAAAAGAAAAAGCAGGAAGAACTTAAAAATAAAGATTTGGAAGAAAGAATTAACCTTATAAGAAAGAAATATGCGGAGGTTTCTGCGGAAGTCAAAGAAAAAGGGGAAGAAAAACAGCTTGAACTCAAGAAACAGGAAGAGGCATTAAAAGGTGAAATCGACCGCAAGACAAGTGCGATGAACTTTGCGGAAAAACAGGTTTTGGACAACAAAAAATCCGCCGAAAACGCTCTTAACGGTATCGAGACTTTCAAGAAAAAAATTGACGACATTCGGCTGAACATAACCCTGAAAATAGAGAACGCTCAACGGATTGAGGGGCAGATTAAGGAAAAAAGCGAAGAGTTAAAGAAAATCCTTGAGGATATGACCGGCTTAAACAGCACGGCGGAACAGCACATCGAAAACCGTAACAGGTTAAGAAGCGAGCTGGAAAGTTTTCAGGAAAAAGAAAACAGCATCCTAAAAGAAAAATATCCGCTCGAAGGGGAATTAAAACTCCTCCAAGAGTCGCTTGCCGTTACAAAAAAACAGATTGAAGAATTGGAAAATATGAAGAATGAATTTTCTTCAAACTTTGACCTAAAAAACACGCTTGTTGAACAGCTTCAGCAGGAAATGCAGGATTTTCGCTCAATTCAGCAAAGTTCAATGCAGGAATTGGACAAGATTAACAACGAAATTAACGACACGGACTATAATTTACGCATGGCGTACGGGAAATTGTCCAAAATGGAGGCGGCAAAACAGCTTGCCTCATCCACGACCAATATGGCTATAGAGACCGTTATGAGGGCAAAACTCAGAGGGGTTCACGCACCGTTGATGCAGTTAGGTTCTGTCGACAAAGAGTATTCAACCGCCATGGAAATAGCTTTTGGCGGGCGTATGGGGCATATCGTCGTTGATGATGAGCATGTGGCGTCCGTTGCAATCGAGCTTTTGAAATCGTCCCGTGCGGGAAGAACGACCTTTATCCCTTTAAACAAAATGGCAAAAGCTCCGACAAAACTCGCCCTTCCAAAGGATAAAGGTGTCATAGATTTTGCGATTAACCTCGTGGATTTTGACGACGAATACATAAACGCTTTCTACTACGCCGTCGGGGATACCATTGTCGTTGAGGATATGGAGTGTGCAAAACGGCTTATCGGAAGGTATCGTATGGTTACTCTTGCAGGTGAATTGTTTGAAAAATCGGGGGCAATCACGGGCGGTACCGCAAGAAAATCGGGGTTCACCTTCTCCCAAAATGACGACAAGGAACTTGAAGATTACAGACAAAAAATCAAAGAGCTTGAAGAAAAATCAAAAAATCTTGCAACAAAAAAATCCACGCTTGAAAGAAAATTGCAGGAAATTCGCCAGCAGTTCTCCGACTGCACGAGCGAGCATTCAAAAGCCAAAATCGAATTGGACAATATGACAAGAAATTATGAAAACAGCGAAAAGATTTTGGCGGAAAAGAAAGAGTTTATCGCAACAACCGAGCCGAAAATCGCCGAGCTTAACAAAAAACTCGACAAGCTCGAAGAAAAAAATCTCGAAGTTAACGACAAAATTCTTTCTCTCAAAGAGGAAATCTCGGAAGTAGAAAAACTTATAAACGAGCAGGATTTGAAAGACCTCAAAGAAAAAACCGAAGGGGTTGAGGCGGAAATTAAACGGCTCCAAAATAACCTTACGAACGTTCAAAACGAGAGAAACGAGCTTGAACGCGAAATCAAGTTTAACGAAGATTTAATCAAAACCCGCCAAGATGAGATTAAGATAAAAGAAATCAACAACCAAAAACTCGAAAACGACAAGGCTCTATTTAAGTCCGAAATCGAAAAGCTTACCGTTCAAGCCGAAGAGCTTAAAGAGCAAATCGAAGTCATTCAGGACAAATTGGGCGAACTTATCGCTCGTCGGGACGAAATTCAAAAAGAAATAAGCAAACTCGAAACCGATAAGCACATAAATTCCGCCGATATAGAACGTATAGCGGAGCAGATAGAGTCGTTTAGGGCAAGGCGAAGAGAGCTTGAACCCGAGCTTGAAAGTGCAAGAACCGATCTTGAAAATTCGGGAGTAAACGTCTCAAAACTTGAACCCGTCGAGATGTCTATCGAAGAAATTACCTCAAAAATTCAGAGATTGGACAAGAAAATGAACGAACTCGGGGACGTCAACATGAGGGCGTTAACCACTTACGACGAAAAACTTGCACGCCAAACCGAGCTTAAAGAACGGATTGAGGTTTTGACCAAAGAGCGTACGGAAATTCTTGAGAGAATGAACGGCTACGAACAGCTCAAAAAAGAAACGTTTATGAAAACTTACAACAACTTAAACGAAAACTTTAAGGAAGTTTTCCACGCCCTTGCGGAAGGCGAAGGGCATTTATCGCTTGAAAAACCCGACTCCCCGTTTGAAGGCGGTATGACGATTATCGCAAACATAAGAGATAAAAAAGCTCAGCGTTTGGAAGGGTTATCGGGCGGCGAAAAAGCGATTACGGCACTGGCGTTTGTGTTTGCGATACAAAAATATGCACCCGCTCCTTTCTATGCGTTCGACGAGGTTGACGCGAACTTGGACACCTTTAACGTGGAAAAAGTTGCACAAATGATAAAAAATCAATCCAATGATACCCAATTTATAGTTGTCAGCCACCGTCCTCCTATGATAGAATCGGCTCACAGAACCATCGGGGTTACGCAAAAAGAAAAGGGTAAAACCAAAGTTACGGGAGTAATAAACGAATAAGATGAACAATACGGCAACAAATTACAATTTAGACATAATCGAGAGCGTCAATCGCAGTCCCGAAAATCTTACTCCCGACGGCAAAAGTACGACAAGCGAAGGGATAGGCATTCTCGTCGATATGGCACGTGCCGGCAAGATTGACCCGTGGAATATCGACATCGTGGACGTTACGGACAAATACCTCGCACACTTTTGCTCGATGAAATCTCAGGATTTAAGGATTACGGGAAGAACCTATCTTTTTGCCTCAATCCTTCTTAACATGAAGTCCAAAATCCTTGACGGGGTTGATGTTTTGCAGTTTCAGGACGCCCCCGAGGATGAATTTTTTGAAGACGATTACCCGGAAGATTACGGTGCGGAAGATTTTGTCCCGACCGCAAACGCCCAAACAATAGATGATGTGCTTAAACGCAGAACAAGCGTAAGACTGAACAGAAACAGGGTTGTAACTTTGCACGACTTAATCCGCCAGTTGCAGTTTTATGAAAAATTGGAGCAAAAACAATCACTCAAACAGGCTCACGAACGGGCGAAAAACAGGGTGCGTTCGTATTCAAGGTTAACGCCCGAAGATTTGATGGACATGGCTCACGAAAACCATATTCAGGATTGCGTCCTGAAATTGAAAGAAAATTTGGTGCAAATTTTTGAACATCAGGAAAAAATTGAGCTGAACGAGCTTACGCTGCTCGGGATGAACAAGATGAGTGCATACTTGGCGTTGTTGTTTTTGAGTGCCAATTCAAACTACGAATTGGTGCAGGAAGAATTTTACTCAAGTTTATATGTTGTAAAAGGCAGGGAAAATGGAACAGTTGAAATCCAGAATTGAGGCGGTTTTGTTTACGACGGCAAAAGCCCTTTCCATAAATGAGATTGCGGAAATTTTAGAGGAAGAAAATGTGGAAAAAGTCGAAGAAGCCATGTTAGAATTAATTATGGACTACTCGTCCCGCTCGGGTGCGTTGGAAATCGACGACGAGAACGGATACATCCTCCAAGTTAAGGAAGAACATATGGATATTGTCGAAAAACTTTGTCCCGTGGAACTTCGTCCCGCAACTCTCAAAACGCTTGCCGTAATCGCTCTTAAAGAGCCGATAAGGCAAACAGATTTGAAAGAACTCAGAGGTTCGACCGCATACGAACACATTCAGGAACTCCTTGACAAAAACCTGATAAGCAGAACCAGAGATAAAAACGGCAGAAGCTACAATATCAAAACGACACAGAAGTTTGCGGAATACTTTAAACTTCAGGGGGACACCAGAGCTCTCGTAAAATTGCTGGAAGCTGAAAAGGAGAACAATAAAATAAATGAGAAAGACCACCAATAAAAGAAATATTTTTATAATGATTGTCATAATTTTGCTCCTTATCGGTGCAAAATTATTTGCTCCCGACTATTTTTTCAATGTCGGAATGAAAAGTTTTGAAAAGAAAGATTACGAAAATGCTAACGTCAACTTTCATAAAGCCCTGATACTCTCGCCGAGTAACGAGGATTTTAGGTACTATTATCTCCAAACTTTGGCAAAATTTAAGCCTACATACGAAATCCAAAAGAAAATGTTTCAATTTGCAAACGACGAATATAACGACAGCGCCCATGTCTTTGCGGGGATACAGGTAAATTCGTGGAGAGATAATCTGATGAGAATGTACGGCTCGAATTACATCGAACAGGTTCCGATGAACAGCACGATTATAAGGTGGAATATTGCGACTTTTCCGCTGAAAGTTTATATCGGCTCAAAGAAGGATTTGCAGGTTCCGGAATATTACATCAGTTCCGTGATGAAGGCTTTCGGGCAGTGGACTTCGTCTTCGGGATTTTTGAAGTTTAACTTTATGGATAATCCCGACAATGCGGATATTCTCGTTGCTTTTGATGAACTTCCGAACGCCTGCGACGAAAGAGGTTGCAAGTACGTTGTGGGGCATACCGAACCCGTATACAGAGGCAATGTACTCAAACGAATGATTATTACGATTTACGATAAAGACGCAAACGGAAGTTATTTTTCGGATATGGAACTTTATAATACAATCTTGCACGAAATCGGGCATGCCCTTGGGGTTATGGGGCATAGTTACAGCACAAACGACCTTATGTATATGGGAAATCAGGTAGGAGCTACCAATCCGCTTTTGATTAAGTACAGAAGTGATTTTCAATATATCTCGTATCAGGACATTAATACGATAAGATTACTTTATAACCTTGTTCCCGACATTACGAACGTTCCGGTGGACGACAAAAGCCTTGACAAGCTGATTTATCCGCCGATAGTTCTCGGCAACTCCACCACTATAGCAAAACGTAAGCTCAAAGAAGCTAAAGAGTACGTTTTACAGGCACCGGATTTGCCTAACGGCTATATAGAATTGGGAATAGCATACGAAGGTTTGGATAAAGTCAACAAAGCAGCGGAAGCCTTTACGACGGCGTTTAACAAATCTAAAACGGATAATGACAGGTATATATCGCTCTACAATCTTGCGGCAATGTACCTTAACAGGAATAACCAAAAACTTGCACTTGACTATGCAAAGCAGGCACAGAAGATAATAGATACGGACGACATCCGAGAGCTTATCGGGAATATAGAACACGCCGCAACGACAAAGTCAAAACCGTTTTGGAGTGGCTTTATGAAGTAGATTTTTCAATATTTTTATCCGCCATGTGGCTAATAAAAATAGCAAAAGCCGTAAAAATTGAACGACACAAAATTACCGTAACTTTAACCCTTCTCCCTACGAGAGTCCATAATTACGGGTAATTGGCACTCGTGCGATGCCCTAATTCCCCGATAAAACTTAGTAACTTAGTCACTAACTCTAAAAAATATGTGCATAGCTCAAAAAGTAGTCGCTGATAACGTTCAGTAACATCGGCATTATCCACATCAAAATTGCCGCCCCGAATACGGGCTTGAACAGAAAGCTCAGTTGGAAAACGTTTACCTGAGGTGCGGTTTTTGAAATTACACCAAGGATAATGTCCTGCCCTAACGTCGCCAAAAGTACCGGCGATGCAATCTGAAGCCCCATATACAAAACATTTGAAGACATCTTTATCAGAAAATCGGGGTTTACAAGTTGTTTAAGCGGGACAATCGTTGCATATACGGGAAATATCTCAAAACTTCTCACAAGTGCCTGTATGAGCCAATAAATTCCGCCAAGCTCAATGAAAATAAGCAATCCCAAAAGTGAAATAAGTTTTGTTAAAATCGAAACCTGCGACGAAGTCGTCGGGTCAAGTACCATTGCGGACGAAAGCCCCATTTGCATGTTTATCATATCCGCCCCCGCATCTATTGCAAGGATTATGAGTTGTGCCAAGTATCCTAGCATCGCACCAACCGCAAAATTCAGGATAATTGAAAGCAACATTGTGCTTTTTACCGCCTGCGGGTCAGGGGTAGAAATCGGTATCACCGCAACAAGGATGAACGTAAACATCAGGGCGAGAGCAAGTTTCACCATGCCGGGTATTTCTTTTCGGTTAAAGACGGGGGCAAGCCTGAAGAACCCCAAAATTCTGCAAAAAATGTAGATGCCCGCAACTAAGCAGGTATCAAATTTCGGGATAATTTTTGCAAGCTCAACATAAAATCCGTCCATAACCAGACTTATCTCCTGTTAATCGTTCTTGTTTCAAGAAGGTCGGGTTGAGGGTTCTCGACTCTGTTTGAACGCCTGTTCCTCGGAATTTCGGTATTATTTAAAAACGGAGGTCTGTTCGGATGTTTCATAATGTATTCGACATCACTCGGGTCTTTCATGCTGTGGATATTCGATGCGGAATTGCCCATTGGGGTGGTGTATTTGTGGTAATCCGCCGACAAAACGTAGGTGTCGTTCTTCGGTACAACATTGAACGCAAGTCCCATGCCTTCTATAAAAAGGTTGTTCAAAACTTTTATGAACCCGAACCCGCCGATGATAATTACGAGAAAAACGCCCAAAATTTTCGGAGCCGCCGCAATGGTTTGCTCCTGAACCTGTGTTACTGCCTGCAAAATACCGACGACAAGCCCTATCCCCGCCGCAACGAGTACGCACGGCATCGATATGGTAAGCATTACCAAAAAACCTTTTGCAAGATATTGTGCCAAAATTTCTACCATATTTCTAACCTCGTAACGCTTTCTTAGTTGTAACTCGTAACCAATCCCTGTACAATCAACGCCCAGCCGTCTACCGCAATAAATATAAGTAGCTTAAACGGGAGTGAAATAATTGTCGGAGATAACATAAACATACCAAGAGCAAGCAAAATGTTTGCGATAACCAAGTCCAAAACGATAAACGGAACAAAGATTACGAACCCGATTTCAAATGCGGTCTTGAGTTCGCTCATAATGTACGCCGGTGCGACTTCCCAAAGCGTTATTTCGTCGGGAGTTTCGGGCTGACGGTGTTTTGAGAGCTGTACAAAAAACTCCAAATCGCTTTCTCTGGTCTGTTTCATCATAAATTCTTTCAAAGGTTTTGAACCCTCTTCAAGTGCCAGCACCATATTCTGCGTTTTTTGGTAAGGAATGTTTCCCATATCGTACATCTTTTGAAAGGTCGGTCCCATGGTAAAGAAAGTCAAAATCATCGAAAGCCCGATGATAACTATTGAAGGCGGGACGGATTGAGTACCCATTGCGGTTTTGAGCATCGAAAATACGATAACAAATCTCAAAAAACTTGTCATACAACAAAACACAAGCGGAATGAGGGAAAACACCGTCATCACGACCAACATTTGTATTACGGGATTTATGTCTTTTATTACGCTTTCCATGCCTGTTTAAACCTCTATTCGTTAATCTTTTTGAGCATATTTCTGATAACGCTCTGTTGCCTATTGAGCTTTTTGTCCTTAAAATCAACTATAACCGGCAACTCTTCTACGCTTGGGGATTTTTTCTTGTCGAAAGTTTTCACCTCTTGAGCTTGACTTTGGGGAACTTGCTCCCCCGAAACTTTTTCCGCAGGCTTTTGCACTCTTGGAAACGGCTGTTTTACCACATTTTTTTTCGGATAAATTAAATCCAACGGATCCGTTGAACTCGTATTTATAACCTCATTACTCATCTTGGTTTCAGAACTTGCTTTTTTGGTGACAGAAATATTTTTACCGTCGTCAAGCTTTGCGATAAGCGAGGTTTTGTCGACGTCTGAGGCTATGAGAAACCGTTCTTCGCCGGCTCTTACGACGTAGAGAGTTTTTCTCGGTGCGATTGACATTGCCTCTTCTATCTCCAACGATTTCCCGCCGTTTTTTCCGCCACCCGCAAAGCCCGCCGTCTTCTTGTACACCATCAGTGCAAAGAAAATAAGCCCGAGCATCGCCATCGTGTATACGGCAAAATTTATCACATATCCGCCCATTTTAACTCTCCCTTAAAACTTCGTTTAAATATCTTCATCTTCGAGTTCAAAATCACTGTAATCAAACTCTTCTTCTTCGTCTCCGCCACCTTCTCCGTGTTCGCCTTCACTGCCGGTATTATGCTCTTCGGAAACTTGCTCTTCCTCGTAGTCCTCGATGTTGGTGCCTCCTTCTTCCGAGTCGGTAAGCTCTGCGTTTTGGAATACAGGCTGTACGGGCTGCTTGGATTTTTCTTCGATGTCCAAAACCTTCACGCCGTACCTGTCGTTCACGATGACAAGCTCGCCATGCCCGATGATTTTGTTTTCTACACGCAGAGAAATTTTGTTTTCGTAAAGTGCGGCAACATCGATAACCTGCCCCAGCTCAATTTTCTTCAAATCCCCGAGGGAAATCTTTACGGGATCGAGTTCTGCGTACATATCGACCTCAATGCTGTCCCATAGGTTTTTTACCACAGGTTTTTTGCTCATATCTAAACCTCCATCGTTTTCATTAAAGGGTAATTCTATTTCCATATTCGGTCTAACCAAGACCGTCATATTTTCGTGCAATATATCAAGTTTAATTTTTTGAATATTGCTCTCTTCAAAAACTATTAAATCGCCGACTTCAAGCTCTTTCAGTTCTTTCACGGTAAACCGTGTTTTACCGATTTCGAGCCTTACTTGTGTCGGGCATACGTAAAAATCTTCAAACTCAAACTTATCCACGCTTGTCTCAATTTTTTTCGGCGAAAGCCTACCGTCGGGAACCGAGATGATAAACCTACCCGAAACATTTTCTTCTTCGTCTTTGATGACAAAGGTCAGGTGGGTCATGTCAAAATTTGTTCTGACAAAGTTTACGGTTGGTGGCGGATCGAGAAACTGGGAGGTAACTTTAAAGACGTAGTCGTTAAACGCCGTCAAAACCGCCTGCTCGAGCCGTGTAATCTTGTTTATGTCAAACGGTCTGCCGAGTCGTCCCAACCCTTTGTTCAAGAGTAAAGATATTGCTCCGCCCGAGATACGCAAATACATTTCGTAAAACTTATCTATGCGGACTTTTGTCACAAAATAGCACTCTTTGTCCTGAAGCAGGTTGATGTTTTTGCTCACTCCGATAAGCTCGCACCTCAAACCCGGCTTGAAAAAGTTGTCGACAGCCTTTGCAAGTGCGGGCGGGTAGAGCTTTTTAAACCAGTCGTACTCCATAAATAATGCACTCGGGCTTTCGATTTTATTCTTTTTTTCGCTAACTTTTACCAACTTTTCCTATCCCTCTGACAAGTCTGTTGCTAATATCTCCCAATAATACAATAGATGATTTTTGGATTGATTACATCAATCTATATATCGATTTTTTCAAAAATGTCAAGAAAGATTTTTTTTGAAGCGAATAAGTGTGACATCGCGGGGCATTAAACGAAGCTCGGTTAAGTGAATAAGTGCCTAAGTTGTATCAGTTAATTTGGCACTAATACAATGCCCCAATAAAGGTAAAAAGACCCATCTCAATAGGAGAGGGTAACAGTTACGGGTAATTGGCACTTTTACGACGCCCAATTACCCGTAACAACTTAATCACTTAGTCACTTTTAAAAATCAAGGCCCATGTCCTGCTTATTTGCACGGGAAACCAGCTCCATTGCGTTAAACAATTTTGCCTGTCCTTCCTGAATAACCGTATATTCTGCATCGAGCTTACTTAATTGTCTGAAATAGCCCATGAGCGTGCTTAACTCCTGAGGGTTACCCTCCGCCTCGTCAATCTGAGCTTCCAGTTCTTCCGCAATTTCTTCCAATATATCTTCGGTGGAGGTATCATCCGCAACTGCAAGCCCGATTGTCGCAGCAAGTGTTTTGATGTCCGAAGTGACTTCAGCTTCTCCGCTCAATCCTCCGACAACTCCTTGAGCTTCTTCGGCTCTTACTTCTCGGATTTTTTCACGTGCCTGAGACGCAGTCATCCCCTCAGTTACCGTAATCCCTAACGCCTCCAGCTCTTTTCGGGTAGTTTCGCTCAAGTCCGTTTCGGATGTTTTCGGTGTAATAGCTTGTGCTTGTGCTGCCGTTGCCGACTTGATTTCTGATGTCATAAAATAACCTCTCTTTCTCATATCCCACTCGGTACATATTTTTAAACGGAATTTTTGGAAGAGAACTTTAATAAATTTGCATAAATGTTAAGAAGATTTTCAAAAAATTAATTATTCAACGGAGGTTCGCCCGTCAAGCCGTTTTCGTCTTTGATTGTCCTTAAATACCCTCTTTTTACAATGTCTTTGCCGAATTTTTCCTCGAGCTTGTCGAGGCAGGAGGCAAGTTTTTGGCTCTTGACTTCTTTTTCGATATCGGAAAACAGGAACAACTGCTCCTGCGAAACGAATGTGAGATTCTCAAAAATGATCCCCGAGCTTCGGTAAAGGATATTCGGGGAGTAAATTTTTTCAAATAACCTAAAGACCACCTCGGCAACTTCCCATTCGTAGCAGGTGGGCTTGTCAAGGATAATTTTTTCAAAGAAAACCCTAAAATCCTTTGTCCTCAGCATAACGCCGATTGCGGAGCTTTTTCCCTTGATTTCTCTTAACCTTGCACAGCCTTTATGGATGTGGTAGTTCAGGGAATTTTTCAGGAAGTTTTTATCCGAGGTGAATTTCCCCAACGCACTTGTGTTTTGGATTGATTTTGGAAGTTTTTCTTCGTTTGAAACCGGCGAAACCGTTTCGCCGAGCAACTCGTGTTTCATCTCCAATCCCCGTTTACCGATTTTTTTGTTAAGCCACTCGTCAGAGCGGCAGACAAGCTCGTATGCGTTGATTATCCCCGAGGAATGCAGTAGTTTGGTAAGATTTCGTCCGATGCCCCAAATTTCTTCGATATAAGTTTTCTTCAACTCTTCCTCGACAAAGGCGGGGTTGATGGCAAAAACTTTGCAATCCAAAGTTTTTGCCTTGTCGGAAGCAAGTTTTGCAAGCGTTTTGCTTGAACTTATCCCGATGGAAACTTTTATATCCAATTCGTCCAAAATAGTTTGTCTTATGTGTCCGGCAAGGTCAAGAGCGCTCATTTTGTGGAGTTTTCTAACCCCCGTCAAGTCGATGAACGCCTCGTCGATAGAGTAAACTTCGACATCGGGTGAAAATCGCTTGAGGGTTTCCATAACCTCGTCGGACACTCTTGCGTACAGGTCGTGGTTTGCTACGACGTAAATTCCTTTGGGGTGTTCTTTTTTTGCTATAAAAAGCGGTTCGCCCATTTTTATCCCGAGGCGTTTTGCCTCTTTAGAGCGTGAAATAACGCACCCGTCCTTGTTTGAAATAACGGAAACGGGCTTACCTTTCAGCTCGGGATTGGCTTTTTGCTCGCAACAGACAAAAAACGAATCACAATCAACAAGTGCAATAACTCTTTTGTTCATAGTTATATTATAGCATGGGTAGTTACTAAGAGATTAAGTGAATAGTGATTAAGTTTTTACGGCGGACAAGTCCGTAAGATTGGGATAATTGTACGATACCTAAATTCTTTGATAAAACTTAATCACTTAATCACTGATAAATATAAATTTTTATGACAAAATTCCCTTTTAAAATTTTTAACGTAAAAT
>CAMAML010000008.1 GCA_945836835.1 uncultured cyanobacterium
AATGGCTAAAAACTTCAAACAACATAACGCTTTCACATTAGCGGAAGTATTGATAACCCTGGGCGTAATCGGCGTGGTGGTGGCGGTAACCATGCCAACACTTATTAAAAAATATCAAACCATTGTACTATCAAAACAACTAAATTCAATGTACGCCATGCTCTCTCAAGCACTGATTTCAACCAAGCAGGAACTGGGCTGCAACTCCATTTTCAAAGAATATATCGTATACAATCCGACTACGGGGTATTACAAGGAGCAAGAATTTTTAGATGCATTTTACAAACAGTTGAAAGTCGTAAGAACATTGTCAACATCGGAAATCCCCAAATACTCAACTTATTCAAGTTCAAATATAGAATATCGTTCAACAAACTCCTCATTTTTTGTAGCCTATCCTGACAAGCTTTTGCCAAACGGTGCTACAATCTATGCAAATCTTGGGACAGATTATGACGGAAAGTTTGTTGCGTTCATTATAGATGTAAACGGGACAAAAAAGCCGAACCGATACGGGTATGACCTTTTCAGATTGATAATAAATACACCTGACGATAAGCTCTTTGGTAGTAAAAAAGTAAGAGATTATTCCGAAGAAGAGTTAGACAACATGTATCAGCCACTCAGGGATCTCTTTGGGCATCCGTGTTCAAAAAACTCCAAACAATCCACAAACGGAGAGGGTTGTGCATGGTATGCACTCCGAGATATTTGCCCCGATGATGACTCAAAAAAATATTGGGAATGTCTGCCAAATTAACTGTCGCTTTCCTCGTTTTTCATGTATAATTATCACGTAAAGGAGCAAAAAGAGGCGTGGGCAAAAATTCTAAAAAAGTTTTACTGATAAAATTGTCCTCCTTAGGGGATGTGATTTTCAACATCCCGTTGGCTCACATACTTAAAAACAACGGTTATGAGGTTACTTGGCTTGTCGGCGAAAAAGGATATTCCATCCTCAATGGCAACCCATGCGTTGACGAGGTTATTCTTTTGCCCGTCGAAAAATGGAAAAAATCAGGCAATATTTTGGCGAACCTCAAAGAGGGGCTGGAAATTTTAAGCCACATCAGAGCAAAACGGTTTGACATCTGCCTTGACACCCACCTGAGGCTCAAAAGCCTCTTGTGGACAAGGTTTTGCGGAGCAAAACGAAGAATTGTTTCTAAAAGTGCGAAAGAATTTTCAATTTTGGGCGGGAACGAATTTATTCCAAAGTTTTCGCACGACCATGCCGTCGAAAAATATTGGGAATATGCAACCTATTTGGGCTTGGATATTTCCGAGGTAAAATTTTCTCTCCCAACCCCCGAAAAAGAAACGCAAACCTCCGTCGACGGACTGCTCCACACGATTGACCCGTCAAAGCGGGTTATCCTGATTGCACCCGCAACGACCTGGAAAGGAAAGCACTGGAGCAAAGATAACTGGAAAAACCTTGTCGAAAAATTTGGGGACAGTTATAATATAGTTTTTACAGGCACAAAAAACGACGAAGACCTGATTAATTATATCAGAGGCGGAAAGCATTTGAGCCTTGCAGGCAAGACGAACTTAAACGAGCTGATAGAGGTTTTGAGGCGGACGGATTTGTTAATTTCGCTGGACAGCGGTACGACACACCTTGCACGGGCAACCGAAGCCCCAAAGATTGTTTCAATATTCTGTTGCACTCCGCAAAGTTTTTATGCACCGATTGGAGCAAAGGACAGGTATATTTCACTTCAGAACGAAGTCTGCTCGCCATGTCATCACAAAAAATGTGTCGGGACACGTCCATATATTTGCACGACGTCCCCTGATGTTAAGAGCGTTTGGTCTGCGGTTAAGCGACTTTTGGCGTGAATTGAACGATTAATTTATGGCCTTTAAAGTTACGGTTATTGGTACTCTAAAAATTCATCGAGGCCTGAAACAACTGTTCGCCCCCTCACCTGCATTTGCACGCCTCGTCCCTCGGCTACAAATTCAGCCCTCCCCCGCTCTTGTGTGGAGACGAAGGGACACAAGGTTCTCCACGCTTCGAGAATTGGAACATCCTACGACGCCCAATTCCCCCGATAAAACTTAATCACTTAGCCGCTACTTTATACAATGGCTTTTTCCGCTTTCGCCAATCCGGTTCAAACCGTTACCCCGCCCAAGAAAAACTCCTCAACTCGGGGGAGGTAACTTTCCGGGTTAAATGCACCAATGGCAAATTCTGCCGTGTTGTCTCCCGGCTGTTGGGCATCATCGACCGCAATCGGAGGTCCCGCAGGGGTTGTACGACACGGATTTTTCGGGTCGGAAATCAGCCCGACGGAACGCAAAAGCGTCAGACATAAGGTGTTTCTATAAACCTCGTACTCCGTAAGCCCCTTTGAGATAATCCCGACGCCCTGAGTCCCCACAAACCGTTGCATCGGGGCGGTATTCGTCCTTGCCTCAAGCCCTTTTGTTTTCGGCAGGTGCTTTCTTATGTCGTAATTCGGGTTAAATTCTCGGATGATGAGTTTTCCCATATCCTCCGAGTAGGTTTTGGTAACAAGTTGCGGGAGTTTTACCCGAACCTGCCAAAGTTTGTTTTTGAGCTTATTTTCCCAATCGATTTTGAACTTGACAAGGTCTGAATTTTTGTCCAAGAAAATTTTCACGTCAAAAAACGTCGTCCAAACCTTCAACCCCACACGCAAATCCCCTTGTTCAAAAACTTCCGTCCCGAGGATTTTGGCAACTTCGCCCCTATCGCCTGCTACGGCACCGAAGTTGTACGTGTCGCCAAGGTCGTCGTATCTGACAAAATCAAGTTCAATCCCGTCGTTTACAAAAACTTTGTCCCCTTTAATCTCCAAAGTAATTTTGGAGTTGGAAATTTTTCCCTGCTCAACCTGCAGTCTGTCGGCGGAGGTCGAAACCTCCTTTAAGTAAGTGTAAATTTCGGTGTAATCCTCCGTAATCGGGATTTTTTGCGTGTCGTACAAAATCTCGTCGACAAAACCTTTTCGAGAGGAAATTTTCTGACATCCCGCTGGAATTTCCGTTCCCTCAAACTCCATAACGGAGCGGTATTGCTCGTTATATTTCACCCAAAACCCCTCAAAATCTTTCGGGTAAAGGAATTTCAGCTCTTTTAGGATTGTTTGGGCAATTTCGACGACTTTTTCGTATCGGGTTAAGTTTTCTCTATGCACGGCATCCGTCGAACACCCGCAAATCCCGTCGTGTGCCTGATTTTTCAGCAAAAGTTTGTACGCATGTTCAACCGCCGACGAGTAATTTCCGCCAAACCGTTTTTGAAACACGTCCGCCAAGTTCAACAAATAACAAGCCTTTACGTTATGTTGTTTGATTTTTGTCCTCGCCGAATAACTTCCCTGCAAAATGAAAGTCTTTGAATTGTCCCGAAGCTCGTCGTCCCACTCAAACTTAAACTTATCCTTCACAAGTTCAAAATACTTGAATGGCGTTGAAATCTCGATGTCATAGCCGTCCAAAATTTCGTTAACCTTCTCAACCTGTTCAACGATATCCGACTCAACGCCCAAATGGTCGGCACCAATCGGCAAAAGCAGGACATCACCCGATTTTTCGGCGATTTTGTCTAAATTTGACTTGAGCCAATCCGCTTTCTTCTCAATCGACATCGGGGCGGAAAAAATATCCATAAAATAGCCCCTCACAAGGTTCACCGTATCAACCCCGCAAAACCGAAATTCCGACGGAAAATCCCCGCACCCTCGCCAAACGACGCACTTATCTATCCCGAAATTTTTAAAAATTTCCGCCACATGTTTGCTATGCCCGAAAGTGTCCGCAAGGTACCCGATAAAATCTTCGCAACCGTAACTTTTTGCAAGTTTTAACCCGATTTCAAGGTTCTTTTCAAAACATTCACGAGTGGTCAAAAACTCGTCCACAAGGGTATAACAAGGACCGATAAAAAGCCGTTTTTCTTCGATTAACCGCCTGACAAGCCCCTCTTTTTCGGGGCGAAGTTCCAAATAGTCCGTCAATGCACAAACCTGCCCGTCAAAATAAAAACTCGGGATTTTGTTTGCTTCAAGAAGCTCAAGAACGTTGTCAAAAACCCTCAAAAGCCGAAGTCTGAAAACCTCGAACTCTCTGTACCACTCTCTGTCCCAGTGGGTGTGCAAATATGCAATAACTTTTTTCTTATCCATAACCCGATTATACAATATTTTTTAAAAATTCGCAAGATGAAACCGCCGATTGGCTAAAACTTTCGGTTAATGTAAAACCTTCCCGCAAGAAATATATTTATAAATAAAAAAAGGAGATTTTATGCGAAAAATTTTATACATATTGATTGCGGTATTCGTGCTGACAGTCTTGGGTGCGACGGTCTTAGCAAGCGAGGAAGGGGATGCCGTGAACTTTTTCAAAAAATATATAGTTGCCGCAAACTCCTACAGCCCTGAAATTCTAACATTTTACGCTCCCGATGCCAAAATTATCAGGCAAGTCATCAAGCCCGACGGCACGCCCGTTGACATTAACACCGACACCGAAACTTATATCAAACAGCTCAAACTCGGTCAGCGTATGGCAAAACTCAGAAAATACAAAAACACTTATACAAACATCAAGTCCGAAAAAGTCAAAAACGGGTACAAAATCTCGTCTCTCCGCCAGCCTTCGGGCGAAAAATACAAGCTGAAAACCTATATGATTGTCCAAAAACAACCCGACGGCAAATGGCTTATCGTGGAAGAATTTATGCAAACAAAGGTTCAAACATTCCTAAAGTATGCGAAAAAATAGTTATGGCATCAGCCTCGTCATAAGGGGAAAGGGCATGCGGTTATGTTTGCCGCAAAATAGCGGAAAAGGTTGCAAATTACTTCTTATCAACGATTTTTATAATATGCCACCCGTAGTCAGTTCTGACGGGGTTTGAAATTTCACCGACATTCATCGAAAAGGCTTTCTTTTCAAATTCGGGAACCATTTGCCCCCTGCTAAAGTACCCTAAATATCCGCCGTTACGGGCTGAAGGACACATAGAATATTTTTGGGCATAATATTCAAAACTTCCGCCCCTGTCGAGTTCCTTCTTAATCTCGACCGCATCGGCGGCGTTCCGTACCAAAATGTGCTGTGCCGCAACCTGATTGTACTGATAGGTCTGCTCATCCTCCGCATCATAAGTCTTGTCGGGGTTGGAAATTCCCCAAGCGTACGCCCCGCATGTGCCGACACCCGCAAAAATTATCAATACCAAAAATGTTTTTATCAAAAAATTCTTCATACCGAAATTCTATACTAAAAGTTTACGGAAATCAATTAGCTTGAGGAGTGATTAACCTGTCACTTAATCACAACCCCGTGTGTTCCGTGAGCTTAAACCTGTCAATCAAACGCATAATGGAGGTCAGTTCATTAAAAAACTCTTCCATCTGTTTTGGGTCTTTGAGGGTGTGAAAAAGTCCGCCGACCTCAAAAAGGTTCTTGTTAGTAGAAAGTGCAAACAAAATATGGCTGTCATAAAACGCACACTTCGCGTTCTTTGCACCAAACGCCGTTTGGATATGTTTGAACCGTTCCATAAATGCAGGTGTAATCAAGTATCTGCCCTCAACCTGATTGGTCGAGTATGCACGATAGTGTTTGTTAAACTCCGGATCTTCGAGCTTGAGTTCCTGAAGATATGAACCTTTCCTGTTTTTAGACCTGCTTATTAATGCATAAACAATCAAAAATATCACTAACCCACCCCCTATAAACAAGAAAGATTTTAGTCCCGCCAGAAATGCCAGCAATAGGTTTCCTCCCAAGCTGACAACTAGGAATAAAATATACACTGATGTAAATATCTTGCCCCCGTCCCTCGATTTTGTCATTATGACGGTCTTGGAATTAATCGATTTATTGAAATCAAACTTGACAAGAACGCCTTTAAAAACCTCAATGGTACGTCTGTTTTTGCCGCTGCCTTGTTCCCGCCACATATGGGTTTCGCAGATTTTAAAGTTAATCCCCTTGTATTCGCCCGAAAATGAGTCGTCGGAAGTTCTGCGGTTGTAAGGCGCGAAAAGTTCACTGTTACGGGCTTCATAGTCATCAATCAAGTCTATGTGAGGTGTCCACGACAAATTACCGAAAACTTGCACTATATGCCCCATACAAGATTTTTTCAAGTTACTGATAAAATTGTCCCGTATGGAATAAATTATCCAGCCCCCCAGTACTCCGATACCAATCGCAACGCACATCAGTATTTCGCCAATGTCGTCGTTCTCTTGGGTTATGGAGCAAAGAAATACGCCAAACGCCAAAATCGCCGTGATAACCGCAACCAAAACCACAAGCGAGAGTTTTTTTATTCTCTCCGGCTCGTACATGTCAAATATCGGGAAAATATGCGTATGATAGACATGATAAAAATTTCTTCTGTAATTTTCCATTACACTGTCACGAACAATCTTCATCAAAACCCGCCTTCTCTATTTATCATCACTACATTTTACAGAGTATATCATGCCTCGCCAAAATTTTTCTCATGTATCAAGAGGATATTCGCTTGCGGTATTAAAATTATATTAAAATCTTGTCCCGCCAAATTATTTATAATATAATTAACCCAAGGGTCAGAAAATTAAAGAGGAGAGAAAAATGATTGACAAAACAGCCATAATCCATCCGTCGGCACAAATTGCGGAAGATGCGATAATCGGACCGTACGTAGTTATAGGTGAAGGGGTTAAAATCGGAAGCAAAACCCGAGTAATCTCTAACGCTCACATCGAGTTTGCCGAAATCGGCGAAAGATGTACCATTGCACCATTTGCAACAATAGGCTCCGAACCTCAAGATTTAGGCTACAAAGGCGAACCGACCAAAGTCGTAATCGGGGACGACACAATCATCAAAGAAAACGTTACAATACACAGAGGGGCTGCCTGCGGCGACTTCACCACAAGAATAGGAAACAAATGTCTGCTTATGGTCGGCTCTCACGTCGCTCACAACTGCGTTCTTGCAGATCAGGTAATTTTGGCTAACTTAGTCACTTTAGGCGGACACGTCCACGTAGGTTTCGGGGCATTCGTCGGCGGGATGAGCGTTTTTCACCAAAACATAAGAATTGGCGATATGGCTATCATAAGCGGATTTTCGGCGTCCCGTCAAGATATTTTGCCTTACTCAAAAGGAGAAGGCAGACCGCCCGTTCCTCGCGGATTGAACGTCGTTGCACTTAAACGCAGAGGGGTATCCCAAGAAGACAGAAACAACCTCAACCTCGCTTTTAAACTGCTCATCTCGGACGAGTTGAACACAACCCAAGCCATCGAAAAAATCAAGGCTGAAATTCCGATGAACGAATATATCGAAAAAATGCTCGACTTTGTAAAAACATCCAAAAGAGGGGTCTTACTCAAAACCCACAAGTCGGGACACGAATCACTGGAAAACGAATAAGGAAAACAAAAATGGAAAATATTTGGGATAAATACGCAAAAGTTCTCGTGGACTACTCCACCGATGTTCAAAAAGGAGACCTCGTTCAAATCAGAGGAACGAGTATCTACACAAAAGACCTCGTAAAAGCCCTCTACAAGCGGGTTTTGCAACGGGGCGGACACCCGATTTTGAGAACCTCGTTTGAAGATTTCTCGGATATTTTTCTAAAATACGCCTCCGACGAGCAACTGGACTTTGTCGACGACATCATAAAACTTGAATACGAAAAAGTTAACAAATTCATCTCAATCGGCGGTCCGATGAATACCAAAAACCTTGCAAAAGCGGACACTACAAAACTTGCTCGCCGCAGCAAAGCCACGCAGTTTTTATCAAAACAACTGATGCAACGCTCCGCAGACGGGACGGCAAGCTGGGTTATAGCAGACGTTCCGACCCACGCACTTGCTCAAGAGGCAAAAATGTCGTTTGACGAGTATTCCCAATTCCTGTTCAAATCTTGTTACCTCGACACGGAAGATCCCGTCGCAAAGCTAAGAGAACTCGACGAAAAACAAACCGCTTGGGCAAATTACTTGAACGAGGTTAAGCAAATCCGAATTACGGGCGAAAAAACGGACATAACTTTCAACGTCGAAGGCAGAAAATGGATAAGCTGTTCGGGTAAAAACAACTACCCCGACGGCGAAGTTTTCACCTCCCCGGTTGAAGACGGCGTAAACGGCGAAATTTACTTCGATTTCCCGCAAATATACAGAGGAAACGAGGCACAGGGCGTACACCTGTTCATAGAAAACGGAAAAGTCGTGAACGCCAAAGCCGACAAAGGCGAAGACTACCTTAACACCATGCTCGACATGGACGAGGGATCTCGTGGGATAGGCGAAATCGCAATCGGCACGAACGCCGAAATTCAAGAGGTCACGGGAAACATCCTTTTTGACGAAAAAATCGGCGGCTCAATCCATATGGCGGTCGGTGCCTCCTACCCCGAAGCCGGCGGGAAAAACGTCTCGGGACTTCACTGGGATCTGATAAAAAACATGAAAAACGGCGGGAAAATCTTTGCCGACGGTAACCTAATCTATGAAAACGGAAAGTTTTTGGTGTAGCTTAAAATTATGAATGCCGACATCAAAGATTGGGGAAGGATAAATGATCGCATGCAATAAAAATTCCTCTTATCATTTAGTTTACAAATATTTTCAAAATGAGTTTGGGATTTCTTTTGAGAACAAGGACAAATTGTGCCTAATTTGGTAAACTTAAGGATATTTTAAAGAAAATTACTTAAAATACAAATTTTTAAAAAGCAATAGCATAGTAACAATGCCACTCAAGAGCGGACTATGTCCGCTAGAATATTTTATACGGGTTCAGGATATTATCGGGGTCGAGGGATTTTTTGATTTTTCGCATAAAATCGAGTGCCGTCCCACCGATAACTTTCGAGATAAAAGGTCGTTTTTCCGCACCGATGCCGTGTTCCCCCGACAGCAAGCCGTTTAGGGTTGCCGTAAGCTCGTAAATCTCGGATTTTGCAAGTTTATACCTGCGGTATTCGTCCTCGTCGTTGTAGTCGATCGGGATTTGCGGGTGAACGCTGCCGTCGCCGACGTGTCCGACAAGGCAGGCGGTTAAGCCGTGTTTCTCACAAATTTGCCGTATGCCTTTGACGAGGGCAGGCAAATTTTCTCTTGGGACGATGACGTCGTCGGTGGTAACGTTTGGTTTAAGTAAGGCACACGCTCCCATGGAGGCTCTGCGTGCCGACCAGATGCGTTCGTACTCTTCTTCGTTGTGCGAAACCCGAATATTTGCGGCGTTGCAGCGTTTAAAAATTTCTTCGACAATAGCCTGCTGGTAATTCATTGATACCTCAAACCCGTCTATTTCCACGAGAAGTGTTGCCGCTTTGTCGGTCAAAAGCCCCGCAGGATAAAATTTTTCTACCGTTTGGATGGCGTTTGCGTCCATAAAATCAATGGTTGCGGGGAAAATTCTTTGGCTTACGATAAGGTTAACCGCCTCGACCGCCCCTTCGACGGTGTCGAAATAAGCCATCAAAACTTTACGGCTTTCGGGTTTGGGAATTAATTTGAGGGTTGCTTGGGTGATGATACCAAGGGTACCTTCGGAGCCGACAAAAAGACTCGTTAAGTCGTATCCCGTGGCGTTTTTGACGGTATCCGAGCCTGTTCGCATAATTCGTCCGTCAGCGGTTACGATCTCCAAATCTATTACGTAATTTTTGGTTGAACCGTATTTGAATGTTTTTGCTCCGCCGGAGGCTTGGGCTATACTTCCGCCAACGGTTGAAACTTTCAGATTGGAAGGGTCGGGCGGATAGAAAAGTCCGAGTTGCTCGACTTTAGATTGCAAATCTCCCAAAATTACTCCGGGTTGAACTTTTGCGGTCATGTTTTCTTTGTTAATTTCAAGGATTTTGTTCATGCGGGAAAAATTCAGGATTATACCGCCGTGTTCAACCCGACAGGCACCGACGGTGTTTGTTCCCGCACCTCGGCAGATTATCGGGGTTTTGTATTTGCGTGCAAATTTTACAACCTCCAAAACCTCGTTTGCTGTTGCGACGAACACGACCGCATCGGGAATTTGTGTAATTTCACGGGTATTTGAGGCATCCTGCGAGTAGGCGTAGCACTCTTCAACCGTGGAAAGCACACGACTTGTCCCAAGGGTTTTGTTTAGAGCTTTTATGAGTGATTGTTTGTTATTCGACATACGAAACCAGTTTCTCGATATTTTCGCCCAGCTTAGACAACCTGATGTCCAGTTGGTTCATTTTTTCGGTCATGGCGTTAATGTTGTTTGCCATAACCATATTATTAACCGAGTCTAATTTTTTTTCAAGTCTGTCAAGTCGAGATTCTTGAAGTTCAAATTTTTTCTCAATGAAGTTAAGAAGCTCGTTGTTGTTCGGAAGTGATTTTCTAAGCTCGGACACAGCCTCTTCAACGGTTGACCATCTTGAAGTTTTGGAGTAAATACCGGATAAGGTTTCGGTGGTATCGTCCATCCATTCGCCAAGGTAGGTCATGACATTTTTCAGGATATTTGTGGTGTTTGAGGTTTGAGAAATATTTTCGTTAATTTTTCTCAACATATCTTCAATATCTTGATTGCTTAACAAGAGTCTTCTTGCGACTTCGGAATTTTCGTCGGAAGAGTTGAGGAGCGACTCGTTAAGGTCTTTTTGAGCCAAGAGTATTTGGTTCACTCTTGAACTCATGCTGACAATATCTTCTTCGACGGAATTTTGACTGCGACGGTATTCTGTCTCGACTACTGCATTGCGTAAACTTTCCACCGCCTTTGCAACTTTTCCGAAGTTGGTTGAAATGAGGCTTAAATCTTCGGCAGGCGACTTGCTGACAAGCTCGTTTATTCCGAAGCGAATTTTTGCCAAATCTTTTTCGACATCCTGCAAGGTGTAGGAGTAGAAATTAATATCGTCGGAATTTGACGTAATACTTGAGAGCTGGTGCTGAAGAGACTTAAGCGTTCTGTGGAGTTCGCCGGTTCTTTCTTCGACAAAATCTTTGATTTCTTCGGTTTCTTCCGTAAAAGAAATTTCGTTTGTGAGTGCAACAAGTGCGTCTATGACCGAGGTTTTAATCTCGGACGCCTCTTTGGACAAATCGATTTCGCCGATAGTCATATCGACTTTGTTAATTCTGCCGAGCAAATCTTTCAAGGTATTGTCGACGTTTTTATCGGAAGCGTAGGTGTTAAAGTTTCCGATATGGTCTTCGATGAGGGTGTGAATTTCTTCTATTTCTTCCCGAACATCGCTGTCATCTGCCATTGCAAGAACGTCGACTTTGTTATGAAGAGCATTCATAAGGTCGTTGAGCTTGTAGCCGATTTCGGTATCGTTTTTTATTTCACTCAACTTGGAGGACAATTCGGAGTTTTGCCCCTTCAAATCTTCGACGCCCGAGCTTAGGACGTTTCTGATATTTTCGACGTTGGTGCCGATGTAGTTGTGTTGTTCTTGGCATTCGGCAAGCTCGGACTTGATAATATCCCCGATTTCGTCAAGGTTATCTTTGATTGAGCCCGAAATTGAGAGATTTTCGTCAAGATTTTTGTCAAGGGTTGTTACGGCACCCGAGATGTCGTCCAGTTTGTCGTTTAAATTGTAAATATAGCCTTCCAGCTTGGAACTTTCTTCTTTTAGGGATGTTATTGAGGTATCGGCAACTTCTTTTATCGAATTGAGCAAGTTGACAATTTCTTCGTCAACTCCGTCATTGTCAGCAATAATATCCAGCTTGGTCTCGATAATTTTCAAAAGTGATTTGTCCTCTTCCATATCACTTACGGTAGAGCGAACTTCGTCCAAAACATTGGAAACGGATTCCAATTCAAAGAGAATACTTTCATCTTGAGCAAAAATGTCAATCTTTGAGTTCAACTCGTTCAAAATAGGGAGGGTTTCGCTGATTGTTTCGTAGTTCTTTAGAACCTTGGTCAAGTCGTCCCGAATTTCGTCTAAATTTTCGGCGTAGTCGGGGATGTTGTCTATATTTTTCAGAATATCGTTAAGCGTAGTTTCGTAGTCAAATTTTTTGAGCAATTCTTCTCTCAAATTGACGATTGAATTTTTTATTTCATCGTTACGATCGTTTTTGAAGTATGCGTTGATATTTGAAAGTGCCACGTTTATGGATTGGGAAATTTGGGTGAAATTCTTGTCAAAATTTGCACTTAGAGTTGTAATTTTATCAAGAACATCTTTGTACAATCCCAATATTTTTTCGGCGGAAATATTTTCGTCAATAATTTTGCTGACTTCCGAAAGCACTCTGTTGTAGGATATTTCGAGCTGATTTTTTATGGAATTAATTCCGACGGAGAAATCCTCTTCGATAAAGTTATCAAACGAGTTTTTCAACGGTGCAAGCTCGCTTACCAGCTGTTCGGAAGACGTTGTTACGATACTTTCGATGGAATTTTGTGAGACTGCGAGCTGATGAAGGATGTTTTGAACATCTGCTTCGCATTTTTCGATTATTTTTGCCGAACCCATTTCTTGCTGTTGTCTTGAGACTTCAAGGTTTGTGCCGACAAGAGACATGTTTTCAAAGAGTTTGTCAAAGTTTTCCGCAACGGAATTTCTAAACTCATCAGTCCATAATTCGGATTGAGAGCTTAACAAATTGGTGTTTCGTTGAACGGCTGTTCTCACATCCGCCAAAATTTCAACTAACCCCGAATTTTGAACGAGATGAGACAAGTTATCTTCAAGTTCGTTGATTGAGGATTGGATTAACTTCATTGCGTTTATGGAGGTTTCGATTTTATCGGAGGTGTCGGCGGACGTTTGCTCGAGGGTAGCAGAATATTCGCTGAATTTTGTCGAAAGTTCGCCGACGCAGTTTTCGTAATTTTTGGAAATATCTGCGAGCTTGTATTCCATATCGGCAAATTTTGATATAATTTCGGAAAGCTCTTCTGTTTTTGCGGTTTGAGAGAGTGCGGAAATTATATTTTGTATGGACACACTCGTGTCGGAAACCGCCTGAGCAACGGCACTAAGAGCTTCTTCGGATTTGGAGTTAACAAGCTCGATAACCTCGTCAACGGAGTCTTTTGTCGGGAGAATTTCTCTGTTATATGCCTGAATTTCTATGAGTGCGGAATTTGCCGAGCTGAGTTTTTCACTTAAGCCTTGCGATATTTCGGAAACGTTATCTTTAAATTCCGAGACGGTCTGTTTCAGGGTATCGATTTCGGCTCTTGATTGAGAGTGTTCTTCCGAAATTTTTTGGCGAATTTGTTCAATAATTTCATCCCGATTGGTCGTGTCCGTGATGAGTGATTTTATTGAACTGACGGTCTCTAAAATGTTGGTATTGTTGCTTTTTGTTGCCTCGGAAACTTCTTCCATTGCGTTGAGACATTCTTTTTTGATGGCGTCCAGTTCGCTCAAGTGAAGGATGTCTACTTGGCGGCTGCTTTCCATAAACTTCGTAATTGTTTCGTTACGCTCGTGTAACAAGTCTTTAACCGTTTGGAAAGCTTGTTTGTTAACTTCTTCGGTGTTTGTTATCAAGATTTCCAGTGCGGTGAGTTTGTCTATAAGCTCCTGCGGATTGGTGCAGGTGAGCAAAAGGTCTCTCAATTCGGCAAAACTTCCGCTTATATTCGAGCCTTGAGCGGCAAGTGCCGAGGTGAGTTCCACGGTCGAGTTTTCAAAATTGGACTTGAAAGTCCCGAGTTCCGAAAGGAGGGACGAGTTAAACTCTCCTTCTTCCGCGGTATAGCTTTGCAACAGATCTTGGTAAGAAGTGAGAGTGTTATTCAAGTGTTCAAAATCGGTGCGATTTTTTGCGTCGGCACTTTTTAGAATTAAATCGACCGCGTCGAGCTTTGAGATGATTTCTTCGCTGTTGTCGTGTTCTTCGATAAGTGAAGAAACTTTGTGCAACTCGGAGGAAATCCCGATATATCTTTGGGAAGAATCTTGCACAAGATTTTCAATCGACTGTTGATATTTTGTATCAAACTCGTCAAAAGCTGTTTTATACTCTTCTTGAGTTGTCGAAACGGCGGAAATTTTGTCGCTTATTGTATCCAATTTTGAAACGACATTTTCATCTCTGAACTGTGCCGTATCGTAAAATTCGCCAAGAGCCTGTCTTAAAGATCCAAGGTCAGCAATAATGTTTTCGCCTAATTCTTTGTTGAATGTAAATTCTTTATTTGTCGCCTCAATGTAACGTTCAATAGCGTTCAAAAGCTCCTGAATTTTTTCGGAGGATGTTTCGCCCGATATGGCAACGTTTGTCGCTAATTCGTCGATTTTGGATTTTATCTCTTCGGCTTTCGGGTTGTTGTTTAAATATTCCGAAATTGAGCCGAGTTTTTGGCAAACATTTGCAAAATTTTCATCTTCCGATTTTGAATTTACGATAACTTTCAACTCCCCGAGAAGTTCGTTTACGGTAGCAAAACTTTGGGAATAATCCATAGCTGAAACGACTTCACCCAAGTTGTCCAGTTTGCCGAGAACATTTGCGTTGTTGAATTGGAAATTGTCGTAAAATTCACCTAGCGCCTGTCTTAATGCACCGATTTCCGCAAGCTGATTTTCGTTAGCCTCTTTGTTTAAATTAGCCTCTTCGCTCACCGCCTCAATGTAGCGTGCAATAACGTTCAAAAGTTCTTGAATTTTTTCGGAGGATGTTTCGCCCGATATGGCAACGTTTGTCGCTAATTCGT